>NZ_VPEE01000033.1:0-31193 GCF_013417345.1 Acinetobacter sp. YH16032
TCAGAAAGTCAACTAGCAATGTTAATTTATTTTCCAACTCATTCTCAAAACTTAGATCCAACCTATTCAGCTAAATCCTTGTTTTTCAACAAGTTTTAATCAACATCACCGCCGATGGATGTGCATTATAGGCTATTTATTTTCTTACGCAACTACTTTTTCAATCTTTTCTATTTGTTTGTATAGTTAATAAACCAATGACACATTAACTATATGTTTTTTATATACAATTTTTATTTGTATAAACCTTTAACTCTTGTCACTGTCTAAATAAGACAAAATCATTGCACTTAATTCCCGCTTAAGCTGTTGTTCTGAAATAAGAAAATCATTGTTGCTTACAAACCTCATCATTGTGAACAAGGTACTATTAATAATCACAAAAGATTTATGCTTGAGTGTTTCAAAGTCCCAATGACGATAAAAACGATTAAATACATATAAACCAACTTCAAAAAAATGCTTTTCTAAAACCTTTGCTGCTTCTGAATTGTTATAGCCATGCCAATGCTTGAGGACTTCAAAGAAGAAACCATTATCTTCTCTCATTACATCAAATCCGAATTGAAGACTAACATCGACTAAGGTTTTTAAATCCATTTCTTCTTGATTCATCGCCAGCGCTTTAAGTGACAAACCTAAGTTTTCACTCTTACGGCGTAACAATTCTAAAATTATCTGATCTTTATTTTCGAAATATTGATAGATAGAGCCTACGCTAACCCCTGATTTTTCAGATATTTTTGGCGTAGTGACTTGATCTAGGCCCATTTCAGAAATGCATATCAGAGTCGCTTCCAAAATACTATCGACTACCAGCTTTGCTCTTTGTTGTTGTGGTCTTTTTCTCATAGCTGCCATTCTAATAATGCGAATTGAATGCGAATAAATATTCATATTAATCTTTGATCAAACAATAACCAGATTAATTACACCATGTCAAATTTTAGCATTCCAAAACGTATGGCTTCATATGAGCGAATGAAGCGTAGCGATCTATTGTCCAAGCTTCTACACAAAATGACCGATCAAAACTTCATTCCAACTTATGCTGAATATTTAGAGTTAAATAAAAGTTTACATACGGGTGATGTGCCGATGGATCGCTTAATGGATTGGGTGATGACCAATCCACGCGAAAATCGAAAGCTTTTTGAAACAGCCTTATATCAAGGCTTAGATGCTCTTCCCAAACCAGTCCCTGAAATCAAAGCATTCTTTGATCTCGTGGAACAACAGCCTGTTTGGTTCGATCAAGAAAAAATTGATCGTGCAATTCAATTCACACATCGTTTAGGCTCGAATGTCACTTTTATTATGCGTGATCTCGCGCTAATGACTGGATATCAATACCCTGGCTTTAATCAACCTTTAATTTTAACAGGTGCTCTAAGCAAATATGCAGGCAAGCGCTTAGCAGAAACGCATAAATGGTGGCTAGATGTTACTAAGCCGAACGGATTTCAACGCTTTAATGATGGCTTTACTTCAACAATTTTTGTGCGTTTCATCCATTCTTTAGTTCGCTACCATCTAAAAAAATCTAAAGATTGGGACTGGGATATTTGGGGAATGCCGATTAACCAATATGATCAGACAATGACAAATATTGCTTTCAGCGGTGTAATGCTTTTAGGTATTCGAGCAATCGGTATTTTTCCAACTAAAAGTGAAGTCGATGCGATTATGCATTTTTGGAAATATACAGGCTGGTTGATGGGTGTTGACGAACACTGGCTGATTGATAAAGAGTCTGAAGGCTGGAAATTATTGCAATGGATGAATTATGCTCACCCTCAAGTGGATGAAAGTAGTCGTCAGCTTGCAGTAAGCCTATCCAAAGAACCATTTGAACGCGAATATAAACATTTTAAACGTTTCATGCAGAAGAAAGCCTACCAGAATCACTTAGATGTTACCCAAATCTTTATGGGCCGTAAAAAAATGAAAAATTTAGGGCTTAAGCCTCGAATACTGCCGTGGTATCCACTGTATCTACTGACCAAAAATACTGTGATTTATGCTGGCGCAAAAAAAATACCAAAGCTTGATCTTTATTTACAGCGTAAAGGGCGATCACAACAAGAACAAGCTCTCGATTTATATCAAAATGCAGGAAAACAGCTGGCAAGTATGCATCAATAAATAAAAAACCGAGCTAAGGCTCGGTTTTTTGCATGTATATTTTTAAGCCATTTTTAATGTTGCCTCTTGCTCAGCTCGAAGTGCTGATGGAGAGCGTGCTAGATAATCCAAAGCTTGTTGAGTATTACCTTCTTGCACAGGATGAAACTTTGGACTAAACCAACGGATAGTAGCTAAAGTTAAATGACTGAAGGTAGGAATATGATCGGTCTTACGACTAATTTTTTCCATTTGCATAATGAGTCTTAAAGTACCCATATGTCTAAACTTACCTGCATCTTTATCTTGTTTCAAAAATTGTTTTGCCGCCTTCAACCCAAACCGCTGCCATAATAGGGAAGATAAAGGTCATCAAAGCATTTTTTGAAATTTGGAAATTAAACTCTGATTCAAACATATGTTTAAACAAATCATACGCAACCGTACGATGTTCAACTTCTTCAGCAAGATGCCAACGGAATAGATCAGCCATGATTGGATCGGCTTTATCCAATGAAGTATTGTCCAAGCTCCACTGCCCTGCCACACCAGTATAGTGCTCAATGGCTGCAATCACACCCAGTCGGAAGATTAACCAACGTTTTTCACCAACCACTTTTTTCATCATTTTGATACCTACTGGATTTTCTCCCAAAAGGATTTCAAAAAGATAATGCATGCGTTGAATGAACGGCTTTACATCTAATCCATGTTGATCAAAATAAACTTGTGCATGTTGATGAGTACGACCATGAATCGCTTCTTGCTGAATAAAACCTTTCACGTCAGCTTTTAATTGTTCGTCTTTGACGAACGGTAAAGCTTTATTAAATACACGGCAAAACCAAAACTCCCCCGCAGGCAAGATCATATGTGCAGTATTCAACATATGGGTGGAAACAGGGTCATTTTCAATCCAATGCTTTGGAATATGATTGAAATCAAATTTTACTTTACGACCATGTAGTTGATGAACCTGACTCATTGTTGTCATTTTATTATCCATTACATCTTTTTTATTATTTTTAAAATAATGATAACCTCATCACAATATCATTTAAGGACATTCATATTTTATGTCTGACAATTTTAAAGAAAACACCCATTTAGACGGCGATCTAAATGGGTGTTAGGCTTAATACGTCAAATAAACTGAATATGACTAGAACTTCATACTCACACGCGCCCAATAATTACGTCCTATATTATTAAATTGCTCATTCTGTGCAAATCCAAATCCAGCACTACCTGCTTTATTTAAGTGTTCCGTATAAACTTTATCCAGAACATTATCAATTCCAATACTCAAATCAACACCTTGATGAATTTGATAAGTACCATTTAAAGACAGCGTCGAGAAACCTGAACTCGTTTTAAAGTCCTTACCTACAATATTACCTTGATTAATACTGACACGATCCTGCCCATCTACCACACGCCACAATAAACCTAAGTTAAAACGCTCTTGCACATATCTTAAATTTACACGTGCTTCCAACGGAGATATTTGAGGTAAAGGTTGATGATCAGTTGTGTTTTTTCCCCAAGCATACATCGCACTAAGATCTGCCTGAACAGCATCGGTAAATTGATAACCTATTCCAGCTTCTGCCCCTGCGATTGTCGCATCGACATTTCTAGAATCAGCAGCATTTTTACCATGACCAGTCATTTTTGCTGGGTCATAATTCAATAATATGAAATCATCGATCAAACCGGCATAAGCTGATGCCCATGAACTGAATGCCCCGTGATTATGTTGGTATCCAACATCCAACTGTAAGGTTTTTTCTGTTTCTAAATCCTTGAAGGTAGCAACAGCATTGCCTTGATAATCTGTCTTAAACAACTCCCAATAATCTGGTACGCGCTCTACATAGCCTAGACCAACATAGGTTTTAGCATCATGCTCTGGATGCTGATTTTCAAACCGTATAAAACCACTTGGTAATGTTTCCTGACGTTCTTGAACCATTTTTAAGTTTTTAATCTTAACTTGATCAACCCGAACACCTGTGACCAACTTATTATGATCATTCAATGGATATGATAATTCAGTGAACCCACCATAAGATTGAAACTTCATATCCTCTGTTAGTGGAGTATTCATCATTGGCATGCTTGAATGATACATTCCACCAGCATGTTGATTATTCTGAGTATCAACACCCGTAATGAATATTGCTTTATCCCACTCCATCGTTGTGGCTAAACGTGCATTCAAAGTACGACGTGTCACATTCATAGCGCGATCCGCGCCATCGACATCACGCAAACTAAAATTATCCATCACATGATCATTAAAGTTGTAATTGACTTGCGCCTCAACTTTTTTAACTACCTCTGAGAGATTCTTTTTCTCAAATCTTAATCCCAAGCTCTCGCGGGCAAATTTAGAACCATCCATATCTCGCCCAGCATATACAGCCTCACCATCAGCCTTACCGCCAGTTAACTCGATCCATGTATCTGCATTAGGTGTCCAGCCCAATGCTAAATCTGCATTCCATCGTTTCCAATCTGATGGTACGGTCGCCCCATTACCATCTTGATAACTATTTGAGACTGATCGGTTGCTATTGATTCGAATATATTTTTGTTCATCTCCTACCGCTGCCTCAATATTTTGGTCTAAACGCCCAAAAGAGCCCATTAATACACTTGCCTGACCTCGATAATTTTTTTCATCATTCAATTGTTCTGGGCGTCGCTCGAAAATCACTGTTGCTGCTGAACCTGTGTTGGCGTACTGGACAGTTTGGGGACCTTTAATCACCGAGATTCGATCATAGCTCTCAGGTGAGATATACGAAGTCGGTGAATCCATACGACTCGGGCATGCGCCTAAATTTTCAGTTCCATCTGTTAGAATTTTGATTCGTGATCCAAACATTCCACGAAAGGTCACATCACCGTTCGTACCTGCACCACTATTTACGCTGCTAAACCCTACAATACTTTGTAAGTAATCTGCGCCATCCGACGCAGGAATAGGCTGAATGGGTTGCTTCGGGTTTGCACGTACAATCAAGCCATTAGCATCATTACCTTGTAGAGCTGTAGCAACAATTGGCGCTAAGTTCGTCATGTGTGTATCAGGTGTTGGATTTGAAGCTGTAGATTGGACTTCAGCAAATGAAGTTTGCGCAATAAAGGCAATGGAAATCGCAGCCGCTAGTGGCTGTAAATAGAATTTTGGCTGAGCCATGATATATTCACTCAAAATTTAAATATGACAATGCTAGAGTCATTCAAGACCCTAAAAATAAAGACAATATTTAAGAAAAGAGTGGCGGTGCCCGACCTTGAGGTAAAAGGAATAAACGCTGTAAGTCGAAATAAATATGTTTGAACGCTTTTTGGAATGCGATCAAACGTATATTTAAACGTACAAAAACTTCTTTAACATTCAGCTCAGGTGGCAAAATCAAATTACCAAATACAGTACAGTATTGGCATTGATGGTTTGGGTCATGATGATCGTGCCCACTATGCGAGGATTCAACATAGCGCTTAAACTCATGATGTTCATGTAACGCATGTGAAGTGGAAACATGATGAGCGTGATGAACGAGCGTGGTAAGACCAGAATGACTAGGTTGTTCGAATAAGGCACGGGTGATCGTTTCGCAGACCGGCGCAATTTGGTATTGCGCTGGAAGCAAAGGTTGAAGAAAAACAGCGATCTGTAATAATACTGCTGCGAAACTCAGCAGCAACCCATTGCGGAACAAATTGTCATTCCAAATAAAATTTGAGCAATTATAACAAAGCCCAATCGAAATTGGGCTTTATCAACATATTTAAAATTCTTAGAGAATTAACGCTTTACAGCAACTTTTTCTTTTTGACGCTGACGAACGACTTTTTCTACCTTTTCACGCGCTCTTTGGCGTTTTAAAGGAGATAAATAATCAACAAATAATTTTCCGTTCAGATGATCCATTTCGTGCTGGATACATACTGCCAAAAGACCATCAGCTTCTAATTCAAAAGCTTGCCCTTCTAAGTTAATTGCGTCAATTTTGACGCGTGACGGACGCTCAACTTTATCGTATATTTGTGGAACTGATAGACAACCCTCTTCATAAGGTTGGGTATCTTCAGTTAATGGGGTGACTTTAGGATTAATAAAAACCATCGGCTGATTTTTATCTTCAGACAAGTCCATGACGATAAGCTGAATATGATGATCAACTTGGGTTGCAGCTAGACCAATACCTGGTGCTTCATACATGGTTTCAAACATGTCTGCAGCAAGTTGACGAATTTCATCCGTCACTTCCTCTACAGGTTTGGCAATAGTACGCAAACGGGGATCAGGAAAACTTAAAATTGGTAATAAGGCCATGCTGCTCCTCACCGGCTATGCCATTGATCTTAAAAATTAAATGAAGTTAATGCTTCATCAAATAATACGTGTAATATGCGTATTATAGCGCAAATAGATACATAATTTTAGGAATTATGATAATGAAAAAGGTTTTCAATGGCATGGCTTTTTCACATGCTCTGGGGTTAAAGAAACACTGCCTTTCACTTGCAATTTGCATTAGTGCGGGCTTGTTTACCGCGCAAATGACACAAGCCAGTCCAAATGTAAGCCCACCATCGATTAAGGCCGGTGCTCCTCACGTTTATGTGGTCAAAAAAGGCGACACTTTGTGGGACATTTCAGGTAAATTTTTGCGCTCACCTTGGCGTTGGAAAGAAATTTGGGCATCCAATAAACATGTCAAAAATCCACACTGGATCTACCCGGGTGATCGCTTACTACTCTGTACATTAGATGGGCGTCCACTGATTGGTAAAGATGAAGGTGACGGTTGTGAAGGCGTTATTCGTCGTCATCTTGGTGCTATCAATCTAAAACCTCAAGTACGTGTTGAAAGCTTAGGGAATACCATTCCAATTATTCCCTTGGATGATATTCAACCTTGGCTAGAAAGAAGTATTATCGTTGCGCCTGATGCTTTGCAAAGCACACCTTATATTCTCGGTTCGGCAGATCGTCGTATCGTTGCTGGGGAAGGTCAAACAGTTTATGCACGTGGTCAAAGGATTAACCCTGGACAAAGCTACGGTGTTTATCGTGAAGCTGAACCGTATGTTTTCTTAGATGAAAAAGGGAAAAAATACACAGGTGCACTTGAACTGATTGAGGTAGCTACTGCAGTCGCTGTTGCCAACGAAAATGAAATTTCAACTTTAGAGCTTAAACAAAGTTTTAATGCCGAAGTTCGTCGCGGTGATTACGTTTTACCTAAATTTCAAAATGAATTACCAAGCCTCTTCTATCCAACGGCAACAACGGATATTCAGCCAGGCGGTCAAGTGATTCGTGTTATGGGTTCTATTGGTACAGCAGCTCAACATAGTGTTGTCACCATTAACCGCGGAAGCGTTCACGGTGCAAAAAATGGTCACGTGTTAAGTATTTTCCAACAAGGCGAAGTGGTTAAAGATCCGAAGACCAAAGAAAATATTCAACTGCCTAATCAGCGTGTGGGCAATTTAATGATTTTTAAAACTTTCGATCAATTAAGTTACGCTTACGTGCTAGACAGCGCACTTCCAATTAAAGTAGGTGCTGTATTAGAACCATCACCAATGGTTGAAAATTAAAATTAGGTGCGGATATGTTGAACGAGATTAACGACCATCAGTTGGCTTATATTAAACTCTGGTACCTCGTTCAACATTAACTCAGTGCTTATCAAAAACTTGTTCAGCATTTTGGTTCAGCTCAAGATGCTGTACAGAAAAATCATCTAAATCAATGGCATCAGCTCAACTTACATAAAAACCATATCGAGCGTGCATCTCAATTTTTCTCTGATCAACAGCAACAAGAATTTGAGCGAATTCTGTATCAAATTCATCAACATTCTGATTTTATGCTCACTGAGCAAGATCCAGACTATCCTCAGCAATTGATGCCCTATCATGACCGCCCCCCAATTTTATTTGGGAAAGGTAAAGCACAGCACTTGTCTGAAGCACAAATTGCCATTGTTGGAAGCCGTAAACCAAGTCCACATGGCAAACAAGTCGCATATGATTTTGCGTATTATCTGAGTGATCAAGGTTTTTATATCACGAGTGGATTAGCACAAGGGATTGATGAAGCAGCCCATCAGGGTGCTTTGCAACATGGCAGAACAATCGCCGTTATCGGCACAGGGTTAGATTTAATTTACCCATCACAAAATCGCCCATTACATGATCAAATCTTGAAGCAGAACGGGACCATCATTTCTGAGTTTTTACCCGGGACAAAACCGCTTCAGCATAATTTTCCACGCAGAAATAGAATTGTAAGTGGCTTAAGTTTAGGGATATTGGTAGCGGAAGCTCAATTGGGCAGTGGTTCATTAATTACGGCCCAAGCTGCTGCAAATCAAGGTAAAACGACCTTTGCGATTCCAGGTCATATTTATAGTGAATTTCATCAAGGTTGCCATCAGTTGATTCGTGAAGGTGCCATCTTAGTTGATCATCCTGAGCAGATCCTTGAAGATTTAGCCCTGCCGACTCAATGGCAGCATCAACAAACATCACTGTCACGAAAAAACAATCCTAATGAGTTCCAAAATGACGAAATAGTTCATTCAGTAGACCATCCAAAGTTAAGTAAGCATGAGGATGATGAACATTCGATTCCTATACATTTGTTAGCTGTATTTCAACAGTTAGATTGGGTTGGTCGCGATCTCGATCAAATTGCAGCAACCCTTGATTTAGACACCGCGACACTCACCAGCCACTTGATGGAGTTAGAACTTTTAGGACGCTGTATTCAACAATCTGGGTTATACCTACGTTGCCGTAATTAAAATTAAGGTTCACAATAGTCTTTTCAATCAAGAGAATGGTGAACGCTTATGTTAACAACCTCAGTTGCTGAGGCTGCTCAATGTCTAAAACAAGGTCAAGTTTTGGCTTATCCTACAGAAGCAGTATGGGGCTTAGGTTGCGACCCTTTTAATGAAAATGCTTTTAAAGAAATTTTAAGATTAAAACAACGCCCTATCGAAAAAGGGGTGATCTTACTGGCTGGTCAAGTCAGTCAGGTTGAACATTTATTATCAAAGCTGCCTCAAGACCGCCGCGATGCGGTGATTGAAAGTTGGTCACAAACATCTTATCAAGATCGCGCCACAACATGGCTTCTCCCAGCTGATGAGCAAATACCACTTTGGATTCGAGGCAAACATCCTAAGGTTGCTATCCGAGTCACCAACCATCCTCTTTGCATCGCACTGTGTAACGCATTTGATGGGTTCATTGTTTCAACCAGTGCAAATCCTGCTGGTTTAGACCCCGCTCGCTCATTGCAAGAAGTCAATCAGTACTTTGGTGCTGAATTAAATTATTTAAATGGAGATTTAGGCCTGAGCCAAGAACCTAGCCGAATATTAGATGCAGAAACTGGTGATGTCATTCGTGCTTAAACAGCATGATATGCTGAGACCTAAAACTTATTATTTAAGACAAAAAAAAGCTCAGTCATAAAGGTATTGACTGAGCATATAAAAGGATGTGCTAATCACATCCAGAGGGTTCAGAAATTCATCTGTACAGAAAAAGAGTGTATTATCGCTTTCTCTGCAGTACGCATATTATGCTACAAAAAAAAATATTACACAATTACTAAGACTTAGAGTTTCAAATCATCATTTTTCTTATAAAGATTAATTATTAGTTCAATTGATATAATTAAGTACCTATTTTTAATTATTAATTTTACTTTTTAAAAAGCCTAATGATAGTTAATTTAGATCAATAAGCTTTTATAGATTTTAAGTATAATAAAAAAATAAATCGATTGTCTGTTTTTTAAACACTCTTAGCCTTTATGAATGAAGTTTTTTTCTGTGCTAAAGCAATACCTATCAAAATCACGATTCCGCCTAAACTGTGATAAATCGTCCATGCTTCTTTTAACCAAACATAAGCAATAATGGCGGTAAAGATTGGCATTAAGTTCATAAAGATGCTGGTTCGATTTGGGCCTAAATGTTGAACAGCCAACATCCATACTAACGGCGCAATAATCGAAGGGAAAATTCCCGCATATAACACACTCAAGCCGTTATCCAGATCAATTGCATCGAGACCCAATACGGCAACGAATGGTAAGTGGTACAACACTGCAAAACCAATCTGAATATAAAGACTAATCATTAAAGGGAGCTCGAGTTGCCACTTTTTGAGAAATACACCATAAAAAGCATAGAAGAATACCGCGACGATCATAATCATGTCGCCCCAATGCCCACCCAGATGCATCAGTGTATCTAGACGCCCCTGACCGATAACATAAATCAGGCCGATAAATGATAAAATACTACCCACCACTGCAAATCGAGTTGGAAACTCTTTTAAAATCATCAGTGAAACAAAAATGGTGAAAATTGGAATAAAGGCATTAATTATGCCCATATTGGTTGCAGTCGTGTAATGTGCTGCGGTGTAAGCTAACCCCTGATAAAGCACCATACCAAATGCACTCAGCACTGCTAATTTCACTATATTTTGTCGTACCAAAGTACGCTGTTTGATGACTTTAGGTAGAATAAAGGGTGTTAAAATCAAAAAGGCAATAATCCAACGATAAAAACTAATACTGACAGGTGAAATATACTCTGCAACATATCGTGTAATAGCTATATTCAACGACCAAATCAATACAGCAATGACTGGCAATGATAGAGCCCAGAGCAAATGCTTTTTTTCAAATGTCATATTTTCATCCTAATTTTTATTTAATCGTTAAGATCAAGTTTTCATCAATTTTTAGACTTTTTCATTCCATGAAACACACTCCCCTTCATTGTTAATGACTGCAGAACAGCCATCTAAGTCTGAGATTTTTACTTAAAAAATTAAGTAGAGTGCTGTTCTATTTTAAAACACTTTTCACTTTTTTACAGGGATTCCTCTACAAAACAACACTAGAAGCTGTGTGTGAGCTATGAGATCGTAAATGCTTGAATTTTCCCATCAACGGGTTAACTGAATTTTTTTTAATGTGCTTCATCGTGAATGTAAGTGCATTGAACCGAGCATATAAAAAGGATAAATTATGAAAAAACTTCTCATTGCATCAATATGCACTACAGCTGTTTTTCTAACCGCTTGTGATAAAAAGTCTAACGATCAATCCTCACCTACTGCCGCTGAAACGGTTCAAAGCAATACATTAAGTACCAATGTAAATGCAGATATTCAACATGACTTAGATTTACTGGATCAAATTTCAAATACAAAAGCTCAAGAGGCTTTGGCATTTCAAAACGAAGTGACACAAGCTGCGCAAAACAATAATAAAGCTGAATTAGACGCAGTGGTTGAGAAGATGGATAACTATGTGGATCAATTTAATGATGATCTGGACAAACTTGCGCTCAAAAGTACTGAAGGTGCATCTCTTCGAGATAAAATGAAAGAATCGAATGAGCTTGGATTGGACCTCGCAGAAGCAGGTGTTAAAGAAAAGCCTGATATGAATGAAATCACTGAACTACAAAAGAAAGCTGTTGAGTTACAACAAAGCTTGTTACAGGACATGCAGAATCTTAAAAACCAAGTCGGGACAAAATCTTAACTCATAGAGCAGGCCGTCAGGCCTGTTTTTTTTCAATGTAGACACCTTGGTGAGATCTATATGCCATGGTATTTTCAATCTACATATTTTAAGTACTTTATGATTAGGACATTGAAATGGCTTCAGTTTATAACATTCCAGTAAATAGAATTCAGGGTCAGGCTGTTGATTTATCGCAATACGAAGGCAAAGTATTATTGATCGTGAATGTAGCATCTAAATGCGGCCTTACGCCACAGTACGAAGGTCTGCAAAAACTCTATAGTGAAAAAAAACAACAAGGATTCGAAATTCTTGGTTTTCCTTCCAATGACTTTCTTGAACAAGAACCAGGAAGCAATGAAGAGATTGAACAATTTTGTTCAGTGAATTATCAAGTGGACTTCCCTCTTTTTGCGAAAATTCCAGTGGTTGGGGAGAATAAACATCCGCTATATGAAACTTTAACAAATGCCATTCCAGAGCGTCTTGGTGAGGGGCCTTGGTGGAAAGATCTGGTTGATTATGGTTTAACGCCTAATAATCCCCCTGAAGTATTATGGAATTTTGAGAAATTCTTAGTTTCAAAAACAGGGGAAGTCGTTGCTCGTTTTGCACCAGACATCACTGCAGATGATACGCGTATTGTTGATGCAATTAATGCTGAACTGGCGAAATAATCTCATCAAGATCAAGTGACGATCTTGTCACTTGATTATTTCTTATTCAATTCAATAGACCTCTTGCGAAAGTCGTTATTGCAAGTTCATCCGATTTACCAGTGCAGCGATTAAGTTAATGCGTAAACCGAATCTTTTCCGTCTATTTCGATAGCGTTCACTTAATATTCTAAATGTTTTCAATTGACTATTAATATGTTCGATCACAACTCGTATTTTTCCAATCATTTTATTGTACTTTTTCTCAACATCAAATAAGGGTAAATTCTTCTTTTTCTTTATTGGCATCAATAATTTAAAGCCATCTTGCTCTAATCCGTAGTACCCTAAATCGGTCATAACATATTTACAATGTTTGAATTTTTTAACCGTTTTTCTTGCCAATTTAATGTCATGCTGACTGCCATTCGATATATCTAGCCCTATGATTTGTTTGCTGTTCGGATGGTAGATCACTTGTGCTTTTAGCGTATGTTTCTTCTTTTTACCACTGTAGAACTTACTCTGATTTTTTTTTCGGACGTTCTATTGAACATTCTGTCGCATCAATAATGACCCAGTTAAACTGTTCGTCTGCTGTGGTAATGCTTCGTTTTGGCAGAGTAAACCGTCTTGATTTCATCAATGCATCTTCAACCTTTTTAATGGTTCGATTCACATTACTTTCAGCGATATGGTAATTTGCAGCCAACTCCAATTGAGTGCTGTAATTCCGTAAGTAATTGAGTGTTAATAATAATTGATCCTCTATAGCTAAAGTATGAGGACGCCCAGATTTCTTTTTAAGTGATTCTACTTCTTTTAAAACTTCGATCATTTCACTAAAAACTGGTCGAGGTACACCAACCAAGCGCTGGAATTCAGAATCTGAAAAACGATTTAATTTGTGATATCTCATGAAATTTAGATTGAGGTGGTTTTTTACTTTCGCAAGAGGTCTAATAAATATCTTCATTAATCTGTCAAAATCATAAGTTACTCTTTCACATCAAGATTTTTGTTATTGCTTTGCAAATATTCAGATTTAACTCATATTTGTATCGTATCTTGGAATGAAGTGATTAACGATTTGGTTTTATTAATGAAAGTATTTCAAAGCATTATTACCCCTTTTGCATTATTTGGCTTCGGTCTCGTGATGTTAGGTTGTCAGCCGCAAACCCAACACGATCAAGAAAAGGAAACAACAGCAGCTAATGTTGAAGAATCTTCCCCTGTCCAAGTCACTGATCCTACTGACTTAAAATCAGGCAATATGTTTTATATTGTGCGTGATGTGGCAGATGTACAACTTAAAGCAGGTGGATATATTGAGCAAATTCAACAGCTACAATCTGATTTAGAAGAAGCTGTAAATAATAAAGATCCACAAAAGTTAGATCAGTCAGTGCAAAGTTTAAAATCTCAATTACTGGGCTTTAATGAGGCATTGACAGGACTTGACCTAAAAAGCCAAGAAATTTCCCAGATTCGTTCGAATATTTTAACGGCAAATGAAAATGTATTAGCTTCACCATTACTAAACGGCCAAGTGAATTTAAACAACATCGATTTTGCAGCTTTAGAAAAGCAAATGGGTAATATCCAAGGTGAAATGGTGAAATTAGCCAGTATGCTTTTGACTCAGTCCGGATCATCTACAGAAAATAATCAAGCCGAGGATTGATATACATTATTCTCACAAAATAGACATGGTGGAGTGAGGGATTTCTCTTTAATTTGAATCTTAAATAATTCAAATATCATGGAGTCGGCATGTCTACCTCACCCATCTATAATATAACTCCTATTACTTTTCGTTTAGATTTAAAAGATCCTTTCATCTTTACTGCTCATCATATTGATCACTACCCTGCCGGGAATGCTGAAATGGGACCAGTTCATCCTGCAATCAATCAAGAATTCAATATGTATTATGGTAGTGTTGTTCCCGGCTTTCCCGAACATCCGCACACGGGTTTTGAAACTATTACTTTGGTGGAACAAGGTTATGTCGACCATTTTGATTCCTTGGGTAATGGTGGACGATATGCTGCAGGCGATGTGCAATGGCTAAGTACGGGAAATGGTGTTGAACACTGTGAAATGTTCCCGTTAATTCATCAGGATCGAGAGAATCCTTTTGAATTATTTCAAATTTGGTTTAACTCATCTCCAGAACAAAAAAAACAACCTGCTGATTATAAAATGTTTTGGCGTGAACAAATTACTCATGTGAAAGTGACTGATCACCAGTCTCGCAGCATTGATGTACGAGTTATTTCAGGACAATATCAAAATCAAAATGCATTAAGTCGCCCACCACACTCTTGGGCAGCTGCAGCAGAAAATAAAGTGAATATATACTTAATTACTTTAGAAGCTGGCGCACACCTTGAAATTCCAGCCACGACCGCAACCTCTACTCGATTTGCTTACTTTTATCAGGGTTCAACTTTAAATATTGCTGATTCACCCATTCAATTTAAACATCTTGTAGAGCTTAAAGCTGACACCGAAATTCAACTTGAAGCAGGTGATCAAGAAGCGAGAATCTTATGGTTAGAAGGTGAACCTATTGGTGCACCAGTTGCAATGCGAGGGCCTTTTGTATTGAACAGCAAAGAAGAACTTGATGTTGCATTCAAACGATATCGTGAGACCCATTTTGGTGACTGGCCTTGGCCAAGCGATGCTCCAACGTTTTCACGTGAAACACCTCGTTTTGCCAGCTATGAAGGTGGTAAACGCAAGGAATATCCTGAAAAAATGAGTTCAGATGGGGCTTAACAAGGTTTAAATATTACAGTATTCATCTTTGCCCAATGCTCGTTTAATATCCTGTTCAAAACGTGCATTGGGAAAAGGATAACGTTGAGGCAAATACAAGGTAAATCTTGTCAACGTAGGTGATAGCTTTTCTACAGTTGCCTTATGAACATATTCACCACGTTCTGTTCGAGCAAATAGGGTTGCCATTTCAATATGCTCTTCAAGCTTATTTTCAGTAAAGACTAGATCATCATCACGTGTGAAACCGATACATCGACGATATGCTTGTCTCAGATTTTGAAATACGCTGAGATAATCCAACTCAATTTCAGCACTTAAACCATTTTTATATGAGTTGGCAACCAAGGCCGCTTCAGTAGGTTCATTGGGCTGACTTAAATAATAATTTTGACATGCGGTGAGCTGACTGAAGGTGAATATGCTTAGCGCGATAATTAGACTTTGACCATACATTATTTTATTTGGATTTATTAGACTTATACCTGAATTGTAGCAAAGTCTAAGCCGTGATTTAATTCAGCTTTATACTTTTAATGTAATTGAACCATGCAACTGATCATCTTCACTGGAGTTCAAGCTTCGGGCAAATCAAGCTACTATCTTTTACATTTGGCACATTCACATTTAAGAATTAACTTAGACATGCTAAAAACTCGCCATCGGTAAAACATGATCTTTGAAACCTGTCTAGCCTCTAAAACCAAAACGGTGATCGACAATACCAACCCAACCAAAGCAGATCGCGCTCGTTATATTCGACGTGCCAAAGCAGCAGGTTTCGAAGTGATTTCATATTACTTTGAAACAGATTTGAAAAGTACGCTAGAACGCAATGGTCAACGAAGCGGTAAAGCCAATATTCCTGAAGTCGGTGTTCGAGCAACATATAAGAAGTTAGAAGTACCTGATTTTGAGGAAGGGTTTGATGAAATACATCATATTAAGATAAAAGGTGCAGGTGAATATCACCATTTAATCTTAGACTCCAAATAATAAAGCGACCCGAAGATCGCTTTATTTCAAAGACTCTATTGTTTCACCACCACTAATTTTTTTTGTACAAATTCATGAAAACCTAAATCTGCCAGTTCATGACCATAACCAGAATTCTTTACGCCACCAAATGGTAATTCTGGAGCAGTATCCGTTAACCAATTGATCCACACCATTCCTGTTTCAATTCTCGAAGCTAATTTTTTTGCACGCTCTATGTCTTGAGAGTGAATGACACCCCCAAGACCATAATTAGAATCATTGGCGATTTCAACGATTTCATCCTCATTTTCCGCAACATAAATCTGAGCAACTGGCCCAAAGAATTCTTCGTACCAAGCCTCATTATCTCGACTAATATTTTCTAAAATTGTCGGCTCATAGAAATAACCATCATGATCAATTGCTTTTCCACCAATAACCAATGATGCACCCTGCTGAACTGCTTTATCCACTTGTTTAATCAAGTTTTTAAGCGCACTTTCCGATGAGAGTGGTCCCAGTGTGGTACTACGGTCTAATGGGTCGCCAATTTTCAGTGCTTTAAATGCTTCAATTAAACCCGTTCTAAACTGATCAGCGATGTCTTTATGCAAAATAAATCGTTTTGCTGCAGTACACACCTGCCCTGTATTATTTACACGTGCTTTACAACCAATCTCAATCGCTTTGTTTAAGTCCGCATCATCCAGCACGATAAAGACATCATTCCCACCCAATTCAAGCGTAGACTTTTTAATGTGTTTGCCTGCTTGCGCAGCGACCGCACTACCCGCTCCTTCTGAACCAGTTAATGCAACACCACGCACACGTTTGTCTGCAATAATATCTGAGACTTGATCGGTATTGATAAATAGATTAGTCCAAACACCTTTAGGCGCTCCTGCTTCTAATACAAGTTTTTCAAATGCTTCAGCACATTGCGGAACGATACCTGCATGTTTGGCCAATACGGGATTTCCAATACCACAGTTTGGTGCAAATACACGGACCAATTGATAAAATGGGAAATTCCATGGTTCGACAGCCATGATAATACCTAATGGATGATGCTCCACCCAAGCTTCACCTAACTCAGTTTTATAGGGGACTGATTTCAGAAATTGTTCAGTATTTTTTGCATAGTACTCAGCAATTTGAGCACAGGATTCGATTTCACCTTCACTTTGCTCAATGAGCTTACCCATATCTAAAGTAATGAGTTTGGCTAATTCACTCTTTTTCTCTCTAAATAATGCTGCCAAACGTTGTAAAACTTTTACGCGATCATCTACATTTTTTACCCAATCTGATTTAAGAATAGATTCGGCTGAATCCAAAGCACGATCAATATCTTGTTGTTGGTGTGATGGATATTCTTTGTATACAGTATTGGTAAATGGGTTAATGGATTGATAACTCATAATTCTTCCCTTCATGCCAATAAATTTATTAATGCTTTGGATCAAAACAATCCTTCATTATCAAACATGAAAATAATTTATTACCCTCATGCTTACTTATCCAAGCTATCATTAAAATCTTTGAAAAAGGATGAATATTACACAATCTCTCAGTCTGTTACTTAACTATTGAATTTCAGATAACATTCATAAAAAAACCACCATTACAGGTGGTTTTTCAATCTTGAACTGTCTTTTATTGAGCGAGGTTTTTGATTTGATTTACCATTATGAAATTAATTTTTTTTCTCAGAAAACGAATTAGTGATTTTAAATCATGTGTTTTTCTAAAAAAGTTCGGATTTTCAATTAACTGATACATGAAATAAAATGCTAGAAAAAACTTAGAAATATCTGAAATGAAATGTAAATTTCCTTGTGTCAAATTAGATATTGCTAAACACATAAAAAAAACTAACTGTAACATTAGTACAATTATTGAAATTATTTTTATGACAGGATTATCCACAATAGAATCATTGATTGTTTTCATTGTAAAACCCTTAACTTATTATCAGTAAATTATGTTTAGCACAAGTTTTTCAAACTTACAATAACCCATAAAAAAACCACCCTTTCGGGTGGTTTTTCAATCTCAAACCGTCTCTTATTGAGCGCGGTTTTTGATTTTGCGGATGGTTTCCAACTGTGCAGCTGTTTCTGCAAGCGCAGCCAAAGCAGCAGCAGCGTCCAAATCGCTCTTTTGATTTGCTAACAAAGTTTCAGCATTTTTACGTGCTTCAACGATTGCAGCTTCATCTAAGTTTTCTGCACGGACTGCAGTATCTGCAAGAACCGTAACAACATGCGGTTGAACTTCAAGAACACCACCAGATACATAGATTAATTCTTCTGTACCATTCTCCAACTGAACGCGAATCGCGCCCGGTTGAAGTAAAGTTACTAATGGAGCATGGCCAGGCATAATACCTAACTCACCACCAGCACCTTTAGCAATTAGCATAGTTACAGTGCCTGAGTACAAAGACTCTTTAACACTTACAACGTCACATTGCATAGTCGCCATGAGAACCTCCTAAATTAGGTAGCTAATTAAAGTTTCTCGGCTTTAGCAATAACTTCGTCAATACCACCAACCATATAGAACGCTTGTTCTGGGATGTGATCGTATTCACCAGCTAGAAGACCTTTAAAGCCACGAATAGTTTCTTTAAGCGGTACAAGTTTACCAGGAGCACCAGTAAACACTTCTGCTACGTGGAACGGTTGAGAGAAGAAACGTTGGATCTTACGTGCACGGTATACAGTAAGTTTGTCTTCTTCTGACAATTCGTCCATACCAAGAATTGCGATAATGTCTTTCAATTCTTTATAACGTTGAAGAACGTTTTGAACTGAACGAGCGATTTCGTAATGCTCGGTACCAACAACTAATGGATCTAATTGACGTGAAGTAGAGTCAAGTGGATCGATCGCAGGGTAAATACCTTGTGAAGCGATGTCACGGCTCAATACAACTGTCGCATCCAAGTGAGCGAACGTAGTCGCTGGAGATGGATCCGTTAAGTCATCGGCAGGTACGTATACAGCTTGGATAGATGTAATCGAACCAGACTTAGTAGAAGTAATACGTTCTTGAAGAACACCCATCTCTTCTGCAAGTGTCGGTTGGTAACCTACTGCAGATGGCATACGACCTAGAAGTGCTGATACTTCAGTACCTGCTAGTGTATAACGGTAGATGTTGTCTACGAACAATAATACGTCACGGCCTTTACCGTTTTCGTCTTTTTGATCACGGAAGTACTCAGCCATAGTAAGACCAGTTAACGCTACGCGTAAACGGTTACCTGGTGGCTCGTTCATCTGACCGTAAACCATCGCTACTTTGTCAAGAACGTTAGAGTCTTTCATCTCGTGATAGAAGTCGTTACCTTCACGAGTACGCTCACCAACACCAGCGAATACAGATAAACCTGAGTGCGCTTTAGCGATGTTGTTGATCAACTCCATCATGTTTACAGTTTTACCAACACCGGCACCACCGAACAGACCAACTTTACCACCTTTAGCGAACGGGCAAAGTAAGTCAATGACTTTAATACCAGTTTCTAAAAGGTCAGTAGAAGCAGCTTGTTCTGCATAAGAAGGCGCTTGACGGTGAATCGGTAAACGCTCTTCAGTTGCAACAGGACCAGCTTCATCGATCGGGCGACCAAGAACGTCCATGATACGACCAAGCGTCGCTGGACCAACTGGTACAGAGATCGGAGCGTTAGTGTTAGTTACGTTCAAACCACGTTTAAGACCTTCTGTAGATCCCATCGCAATTGTACGTACAACGCCGTCACCAAGTTGTTGCTGAACTTCTAATGTAGTTTCAGTGCCATCAACCTGAAGAGCGTCATAGATCTTAGGAACACTGTTGCGTTCAAACTCGACGTCGATAACCGCGCCGATGATCTGAATGATACGACCGCTACTCATTGCTGTCTCCTCAATTCAAAATAATGTTAAACGGCAGCGGCACCACCAACGATCTCAGAAATTTCCTGAGTAATCGCGGCTTGACGCAGCTTGTTATAAATAAGTTGTAGGTTCTTGATCAATTCACCCGCGTTATCCGTTGCAGCTTTCATTGCAACCATACGAGCAGATTGCTCACACGCGATGTTTTCGATCACACCTTGGTATACCACAGACTCGATATAACGAACCAATAAACCATTTAAAAGCTCTTCAGCTTCTGGTTCATAGATATAATCCCAACCGTATTGGCGGTTAAGAGTCTTGTCATCTTCAGCAGCTGCTAAAGGAACAAGTTGTTCGATTTTTTGATTTTGAGTCATGGCATTCACAAAGCCGTTAGACACCAAATAAATGCGATCTAATTCGCCTTTATCGTATGCATCCAACATGACTTGTACAGAACCAGACAACTGTTCAAGACTTGGAGTGTCACCCACTTGAGTGGTTGCACCAAGTACTTTACCGCCGTAGTTTTTAAAAAACGAAACCGCTTTTTGACCAATCAAAGCAAATTGAACTTCAATTGACTGCTCTTGTTGCTGTTGAACGTGTTTTACCACTTTCTTGAACAAGTTAATGTTCAAACCACCAGCAAGACCGCGATCTGATGACACGATGATATAGCCAACGCGCTTAACTGGGCGTTCAACCATATAACGATGTTTATATTCAGGGTTCGCTTGTACTAAATGAGCAATTACACGGTGCATATTTTCGGCATACGGACGGCCCTGAGCCATGCGCTCTTGCGCACGACGCATCTTAGAAGCTGCTACCATCTGCATCGCGCGAGTAATTTTCTGCGTGCTTTTGATACTAGCTACTTTGGCGCGAATTTCTTTTAAATTTGCCATACGCTTAACCTAGTATTCGAAGGCCCTTTCGAGCCCTCGAAGGTTGATTCCGTGAACCAAACCGACACTAAATTTCAACAGTTTGAAAATTAGTAAGTTTGAGTCGCTTTAAAGCTTTCAATACCAGCTTTGAATGCTGCTTCGATGTCTTTGTTCCAATCACCAGTTTCATCGATCTGTTGCATTAACGCAGCATGTTCAGAACGGAAGTAAGAAATTAATGCAGCATCAAAGTCTACAATTTTCTTCACTTCTACGTCAGCCATGTAGCCTTCGTTAGATGCATATACAGAAACAGCTTGGTCAGCAATTGAATATGGAGCATATTGTTTTTGCTTCATTAATTCAGTTACACGTTGACCATGCTCAAGTTGCTTACGAGTTGCTTCATCAAGGTCAGAAGCGAACTGAGCAAACGCAGCCAATTCACGATATTGTGCTAAAGCAGTACGGATACCACCAGACAATTTTTTGATGATCTTAGTTTGAGCAGAACCACCAACACGAGATACAGAGATACCCGCGTTCACAGCAGGACGAATACCTGCGTTGAATAATGATGTTTCTAAGAAGATCTGACCATCAGTAATCGAAATTACGTTCGTTGGTACGAATGCAGATACGTCACCCGCTTGAGTTTCAATAATCGGTAATGCAGTTAATGAACCAGTTTGGCCTTTAACTTCACCGTTAGTGAATTTCTCAACATAGTCAGCAGATACACGAGAAGCACGTTCAAGTAGACGACTATGAAGATAGAATACGTCACCTGGGTAAGCTTCACGACCTGGTGGACGGCGTAAAAGCAATGAAATTTGACGATACGCAACTGCTTGTTTAGACAAGTCATCATAAATGATTAACGCATCTTCACCGCGGTCACGGAAGTATTCGCCCATTGTACAGCCAGAGTACGGAGCAAGGAAAAGCATTGCTGCTGGATCCGCTGCCGCTGCTGCTACAACAGTCGTATACGCCATAGCGCCAGTTTCTTCTAACTTACGTACAACGTTTGCGATAGTTGATTGTTTTTGACCAACTGCAACGTAAATACATTTAATGCCAGAATTCTTCTGTGCGATGATCGCATCGATCGCCATTGCTGTTTTACCAGTTTGACGGTCACCGATGATTAATTCACGTTGGCCACGACCAACTGGAATCATTGTATCAACTGATTTATAACCAGTTTGTACAGGCTCATCTACCGATTGACGCCAAATTACGCCTGGTGCAACTTTTTCAACTGCATCAGATAATTTTGCATCAATTGGGCCTTTACCATCAATTGGGTTACCCAAAGCATCTACTACACGGCCTAAAAGTTCTGGACCAACCGGAACTTCTAATACACGACCTGTGCAACGAGCTTTTTGACCTTCTTGAAGGCTTAAGTAGTTACCTAAAACAACGACGCCCACTGAATCCTGTTCTAGGTTCAGTGCCATACCGTATAAGCCGCCGTCGAATTCGATCATTTCACCGTACATTGCATCAGCAAGGCCGTGAATACGCACAATACCGTCGGAAACCATAACAATGGTTCCTTCGTTCTTAGCGGTCGCGCTGGTGTCCAGATCGCCGATACGCTGTTTAATGAGCGCACTGATCTCGGATGGATTCAGTTGTTGCATTGCGCTATACCTCAATCTTTATTAAGTTCAGTCTTCTTTTTACGCAATTATGCAAGAAGACGAGTCCGCATTTTTTCAAGCTTATTAAGCGCAGAATCATCTATCACTTGGTCGCCTGCACGAATAACAACACCCGCGATTAAAGCTGGGTTAACTTCTACTGAAACATTTACAGCTGCGTTGAAACGTTTCTCTAACGCAGATGCAAGTAATTGCTCTTGTTCAGCAGAAAGTGGTAATGCAGATTCAATCACGACATCTACCACATTGTTATTTTGTGATTTAAGAAGTTCGTACTCTGCTTCAATCTCAGGTAACAAAGTTAAACGATCATTTTCAGCCAAAAGTGTCAAAAAGTTAGACACTTCAGCAGTTTGATCTGCACCTAAAACCTTAGCAAATAAACTTACTTGCTCCACAGGAGTAAGCTCAGGGCGACTCAAGTAAGCGGAAAATGCTTCATCTTGCACCGCAGCACTAAGCACTTGTAACACATTTGACCAATTGTCAGTTGCACCTTGCTCAGAAGCGAAAGCAAATGCTGCTTTAGCGTACGGGCGTGCTAACGTCAAGAGTTCAGCCATAATCGCCTCGCTTAAAGTTTAGCAGCCAGCTGAGTAAGCATGGCATTGTGAGCTGCTTCATCAACTTGTTGGTTCAGAATTTTCTCTGCACCAGCAACAGCAAGAGCTGCAACTTGTTGACGTAATTCTTCACGAGCAGCATTGATCTCTGTGTCAACAGCTTCTTTCGCTTGTTGACGAATACGCTCACCTTCAGCAGATGCTTGAGTACGAGCTTCTTCAACCAATTGAGCCGCACGACGGTTCGCTTGTTCGATCAATTGAGCCGCTTGTGCTTTCGCTGCATCTAATTCAGCTTTAACTTGAGCTTGCGCATCTGCAAGATCAGCTTTCGCCTTTTCAGCTGCATTTAAGCCATCAGCAATTTTACGCTGACGCTCACTAATCGCATTGATTAGTGGAGGCCAAACGAATTTCATACAGAATGCGACAAAGATCGCAAACGCAATCGCTTGACCAAACAGAGTATAGTTAATATTCATTGCTATTCCTCAAATAGTTGATTTCGGAATTTAGCTAATTAACCTACTAGGCCGATGAACGGATTTGCAAAGATAATGAACAAACCAATACCAACACCGATCATAGGCACAGCATCAAGAAGACCCGCGATTAAGAACATACGAGTTTGAAGTTGTGGAGCCAATTCTGGTTGACGAGCAACAGCTTCAAGGAAGCGACCACCTAAAAGACCAAAACCGATCGCAGTACCTAAAGCACCGAACGCGATTAAAAGAGCAGCTGCAACAGCAGATAAGCCAACTACTAAATCCATGAAAAAATCCTCAGAGGTTGAGTTTAAATCAAACAAAAAAACTTTAGCCCAACTACATAGTGTAGTCGAGCAAATATTAATTAATGCTTCTCGCTAGCCATACTCATATACACGATCGTTAACATCATGAAGATGAATGCTTGTAACGTGATAACAAGAATATGGAAGATTGCCCAAGGCACAGACAACGCCCATTGAATCCAGAACGGTAATAATGCGATCAAAATGAAGATCAATTCACCCGCATACATGTTACCGAACAAACGGAGAGCCAATGAAATTGGACGCGCGATAAAAGTTACTAATTCAAGAAGAATATTTACTGGAATTAATAATGCTTTTAAAAATGGGTTACTTGGATTGAATGGGTTAAGCGCAAATTCTGCACCGAAACCGACAAGACCTTTTTCACGGATACTATAGAAAATAGTTAACGCAAATACTGATAACGCCATACCAAGGGTTACGTTAGGGTCAGTAGATGGAACGATCTTGAAGTAAACATGATGCGGGTCGATACCGAATAGCCCACCAATTATGTGTTGAGCTGTATAAGGAATCCAGTCAACAGGGATAAGGTCCATCAAGTTCATGAGGAAAATCCACACGAAGATGGTAAGAGCTAGAGGCGCGATTAAACGTGATTTACCATGAAAGGTATCACGAACACTTGAGTCAACAAACTCAACGATCATTTCAATTGCAGCCTGGAACTTGGTCGGAACACCAGAGTTTGCAGCTTTCGCTACTAACCAGAACAACAAACAGAAAATGACGCCAAGGCCGATTGACCAACCCATAGAATCCAAGTGAATAGCAGTGAACCCCATCTCTTTCGCTTCTTCAGCAGTCTCAGCTAACTTCCACGTACCATCTGGTGCTTTACCATAGGTCATGTTCGTTAAGTGATGCTGAATATACTCAGACGAGGTAAGGGTATGTTCTTCAGCAGCCATAAATCACACCTGGTTAATGTCAAATACAAATTAGAGTTAACGAATATCGCGTGCTGCTTGATATCTCGTTAAACATCTAAAAAACTTTTCAATTTTTCGTTGCAATTCAACTCATTTTGATAGACGCGACGCCCAAAAAGGTGCGACCCACGACATGGTCTGAACGAGTATGAAACCACAAAACAATGCGACCGCTGACAACGGTTTCACATTGATTAAAATCAAAATGAAGCCAACAATCACAATTCCAAACTTACCGAGCAACCCCCGATACATATTCGATAGAACCTGTTTCGAAGCTCTTGCACCTGCAGCTCTGAACGACTGCCATGAAAAATAACAACTGGCTAGCCAACATACGAATGCACCTAATGCTGCACTCAAAGCCGCAGTCGAGTCTTTCAAGACCCACGCTATCAAGGCTGAAACAGGTATCATACATGCTTGCAAGATGACTAAAGCTTTCGCTAATCGTCGGTCAATCAAGCGACTAGTTCGGCTCATTTATTATCCACTCACAGCAATAATGCTTGACAAGTTTAGCTGATGATTATTTTTAATCGCAGGCATTATAGAGTTACACCCCTGAACATGCAATCTTTTCCCGACCTAAGTCTGGTATTTTTAGATCGTTTATTGCTGAGCACTTATACAATTATCGGCTGTTTTTACATCACTTTTGTGCTTTTTCTACACATGCACGTACTTGTATCGCTAGAGTCTGCCATGCTGTTATAAAATTCTGGTGTTTAGCAAAACTCTCATCAACTGCGAGAAAATTCACATGACCTAGAGACTTATATTGATTCTTATTAGCTACAGTTTCAGCCAAAAGACACATCTTTTGCTGAGGGCGATGGTCTTTTAAATATTTGATTTGAGCAATTGTAGGTGCCATATGTGGATCTTCTGTCATCGCACCAGCGAATTTTAGCAACAGCGCACGCTCCAAGTATTGGTATGCATCATGTAATGACCAATACGGCTGAACACCATGATTGAGTTTTACACTTTGTGAGGTTTTCAGCATCTCATGTGCAAAAAGTTTAGCATTACTCCAATACTTGTCTTTAAACTCAGGTTGTTGTTGTGAGCGTAATGCCGCTATAAAAAAGCCAATACGAACTGCATTATTTGGTTCTAACCATACATGAGTATCGACAGTTCCTTTTACTACGTCCCCTCGACTATTTCTAAGCGGCAATGTTTGCAATATTCCTGTATTCAATAAGGCAACTGCTTTAGAGTTTTTCGCCAAAATACTCTCTAATGGCGCTTCATGCGCTTTACCAAGCCAAATAACCAATCCTGCATCTTGAATTAATTTACGGTGCGCAGGGGTCAGATGAACATCATGCCCTGTTTGATTTTCTAGCAACAATTTTGGTTCTTCAATACCTTGAGTGATTTCTTTTGCAATCAAATACACTGGGTGTGTCGAAACCACCAAGGGTGCTTGTGCCCAAGCCAAGGTTGTGAATAATGCTGTAAAGCATAGTGCTAGCAGACGCAACATGAAATTAATTACCACTCGAATTTTGACGTTATAATATAACAAACAGTTAAAAATGCCTATGCTGTTCGTAAGTTGCAAGGTCTCATGATACTATTTATGAGATATCCCCTTCCCTTTTCGAAGTCTTGAGGTCAGTCCATGAGCGCATGTTCACACGAACATCATGATACTTTACACGGTGTGCATGATCACCCGAATGTTGAAGCTCGTTTATTAGAAGCTGAAGCAAGCTGCGCTGCTTCAGGCGCTAAATTGACTCCGCTTCGCAAAGAAGTTTTAGAGTTAATTTTAACGGCCTCAGGGCCTATGGGCGCTTATGACTTGTTGGCGAAATTAAAAGGTAATGCTGAACGTCCAGCAGCACCTCCAACTGTTTACCGCACCCTCGATTTTTTGCTCGAAAAAGGTTTTATTCATCGTTTAACTTCAATTAATGCCTATATTCCATGTTGCCATCCTCGTGCTGGACATCAAGCCGCTTTTCTCATTTGCTCTAAATGCAATACAGTGAAAGAGGCTTCAGCTCTTGGTTTGATTCAACAACTTGATCAATTGGCTTCCTCTGATCATTTTCAGGCTCAACATAGCATTATTGAGATTTCAGGATTATGTCAGCAGTGCTCTCAGTAAGTTCTGCATTGCCATTAATTGAACTGCAGCAAATTAATGTGCGAATTGATGAAAGAGACATTTTAAAGAATGTTGACTTTCAGATTCATGACAAAGAAATTATTACCCTCATTGGTCCCAATGGGGCGGGTAAATCTACGCTTATCAAAGTGATTCTCGGAATTGTGAAGGCCAATTCTGGTCAAATTAAACATCATAAAGCCTTAAAGCTTGCTTACGTCCCTCAAAAGTTCAATCCATCCCACAGCTTGCCACTTCGAGTGAAAGATTTACTCGATTTAGAAAAGTGTGATCTTGCGATTAAACAAGAAATTATTCGAGATACTGGGATCATAAAATTACAAGATTCGAAAGTCCAACAGCTGTCTGGTGGGGAACGCCAGCGTGTACTTTTAGCACGCGCTCTACTGCGCCAACCCAACTTATTGGTACTCGATGAACCGATGCAAGGTTTAGATATTCAATCTGAAGCTGAACTTTATGATTATGTTCGAAGTCTACCTGAGCGCTACGGCTGCTCGATCTTAATCGTCTCTCATGATTTGCAGTGGGTGATGCAAGGTACACAGCGTGTGGTATGCCTCAATAAACATATATGTTGTAGCGGCTTGCCTGAAAATATTCAACAAGACCCTGAGTATCAGGCTATTTTCGGCACTAATCGAGTGTTCTACCAACATCATCACGATCATTGTGCACATGGTGATACAGCAACGCCATGTCAACACGATCCTCGCCCCCATATTCATCCAGAACCGGAAGCTTAGATCATGATGGAATGGTTACAACTTCTATTACCCGCATGGATTATGGGAACATTATTAGTGTTTCTAACTGCACCGCTCGGTTGTCTTATGTTATGGCGCCGTATGTCATTCTTTGCAGACACAATGGCGCATGGAACTCTCTTGGGTGTGGCGATTGCTGGCTTACTCACCCTCCCCTTATGGATGGGGGTTACGTTTACCGCGTTACTCTTGGTCGCAGTCCTTTGGGTATTGCATGATCCTCGCCTGCCCAACGATGCATTACTTGCGTTATGTTCAGCAACGCTGCTTTGCTCAGGACTATTGGTCATCCAACACCTCCCTGCGCTAAGACCTGAGTTGCTGAGTTATTTATTTGGCGATCTTTTAACAATATCTTGGTCCGACTTACCGACATTTGCAGTGGTGATTGTCATTGCACTCTCTGTGCTCTATAAAAGTTGGCAATCTCAAATTCAAATTGCGATTGATCCTGATATTGCGGTAAGTGAAAGTGTGAATGCGAAATGGCAGCGCCTTATTTTTATGCTGCTTCTTGCCTTATTTACAGTACTAGCGTTACGTGCAGTAGGTTCATTACTCATGGGTGCTTTATTGGTTATACCTGCATTAACCGCAAGACTTTTAGCATATTCACCTAAACACATGGTGCTATGGTCTTTTATTGTGGCTCAAGTTGGTGTGACTGTGGGCTTATGGTCGAGTGCAGGTTTAAATATTGCGACAGGTTTAAGCATTGTATTAACCATGGCAATCGTATTTGCTGTGATTTTTATCATTCAAAAATTTAAAAAAATAGCCTGATTTATTTGGGCTATTCATTAATCTTGCTTCTTTATAAAATATTTATGAAGACAGAGAAAGATATAACAAGAGAATAAAAAAACCACCATAACCAATACATTAATAAGGCCTTTTATCCATATCACATGCCAAAAGCCAAAAAAGGTCTCAGGCATAAACCAATATTCAACAATATAGAAAGGCAACCATTCGAATAGTAAACCGATTGCAGCCGTGATAAATAAGACCACATTAATCCACATCAAATAAACCATTTGTTTGAAAAACATCTTATATTGCGAAGTATCATCCACAATCATTTTTTTTATAAGGGTGGTGATCAAAGTTAAAATCACTGTAAGACCAAATGTGGCGCATATGCCAACACCCGCGCCCCACATCACAAACTTGATCCATTCCCACACACTTTCAGGCTGTAAATAAAAATACGCCCAGATATAGGGAGTTGAAATTAAGCCGAGCCCCAACAGAATAGTCAAAAATAATATTATAATTTTCAATAAAATAACCCTAACTCGTTATTTCATTGTGTCTTATTGATGAACTAAACTCAATAAAAAAGCCGCACCTGCAAATAAACCTGCAAAGGTACGATTCATCACTTTTTGCTGACGAGGTGATTTAAGTAAACGCAATACCTTCGCTGCAAGACCTGTATATCCAGCCATAACGATAAGATCGATAGCAATCATTGTACAAGCCATGATGAGATATTGTGGCCATTGAGGCTTTGAAAGATCCAGAAACTGTGGCAATACTGCCAATAAGAATACAATTGCTTTTGGATTACTCATATTGACAAAGAAACCGCTGATTACTAGCTTCATCGCTGACTTTTGCTTTAAATCAGTGTGAATTTCGATGGACTGCACTGGGGCTTTCCACTGTAAATATGCTAAATATAATAAATACCCAACCCCAAACCATTTGACGATCAAAAATGCCAAAGGAGTCGTAGCAAAAAGTACGCCTGCTCCCGCAGCGACAACTCCAATTTGAACCAAAAGTGCAAGCTGCAGACCAATTGCATTCCAATAACCTCGTTTGAATCCATAATTCAAACCACTAGACATTGATGCAATAGCACCTGCACCAGGCGAAATACTAATAACCCAACATGCAAGCATGTAGGCAAACCACATTTGATAAGACATAACGATTTGGGAGATTTATTTTGATGAGATTATATGACAATTCGACTTTTTTAAGATTTAAAATTTGAATGTTTTTTTAAACGTCTGTCTGTTCAGCACTATGATGATCAGGCACAATGTGATCAGCAAAATTAGGATATTATAATTTCAGGAGCCATGAATGACTTCCCAATCCGTAATCTTACCATTACCCTCAGATCATGCTCGCTTTATCACTTTGCGTTTAAAAGATTTATCAATAGATCAACTAAAAGAAAAACTTGAAGATCTCTTTACGACTCGTGATCGCTTAATTACTCAACATCCTCATGCTCAAATTAAAACTGCGGTGGCTTTTGGACCAGAACTTTGGTCACAACTTTACCCTCACCAACCAGAATGTTTTAAACAGCTTGAACCAATTCAAGGCTCTTTCACCATGCCTGTGGTCCCTGCTGATGTTTTAATCCATATCGCAGCACAGCGTACTGATATTTGCTTTGCCTTAAGCCAAGCTTTTTTTGAAGGAATTCAGGATTTGGTTGAGGTTTTAGATGAGCGCGTGTGCTTCCGAAATTTTGATGGTCGAGATTTAACTGGTTTTATTGATGGCACCGAAAACCCTCAATTTCCAGATGATCGCGCTGAAACAGCTTTACTAGGTGAAGATGCAGGAATTTTCACTGATGGCTCATTCGTTTTTGCTCAACGTTATCGTCATGATCTAGATAAATGGAAAAAACTTAAAGTTGATGCACAAGAGCAAGTGATTGGGCGCACCAAACTCGAAAGCATAGAGCTTGATGACGATGTTAAACCTGACAATGCACATGTGGCTCGCACCATTGTTGAAGATGATGAAGGTGAGGAGCTTGAAATTCTTCGTCATTCTTTACCGTATGGCGATGGACGTGGTGATCAAGGTTTGTATTTTATCGCTTATACGAAAGATTTAACACGTATTGATCGCATGCTGACACGTATGTTTGGAACTAGTGGCGATGGTATTCATGATCGCTTATTGCACTTTGTTGCGCCTTTAGACGGAGCTTATTATTTTGCCCCAAGTGAAGAGTTGCTAGAAAAGGTATTGGAAGATTAAACAATAGAAAGCCGACGAGAGTCGGCTTTATTAATATTACAATCACTAAATACTACAAGCAGTTAATATCCTTGATTTCTAAAGATATTTTATTGAATTGAGTTATTTTCTTTGTCTTAAAATTCTTATAAGTAACATCGTATAATAAATACCCTTGAGACATAAATGTATATTGCCCGGCTTTGTTGCATAAAGATTTTAAAGATAGAGCTTTCCTAAGTTGTTTAAATTTAAGTGACAACTTGGGTATGAGCTCGGCCTAATTCCATAAATTTATTTAATACTGCCACACGTGCATGAATCTCATTCACCTGGCTTTGAAAACTCCGTGCACTGAGTTTATCTCCC
>NZ_VPEE01000034.1:0-26670 GCF_013417345.1 Acinetobacter sp. YH16032
AGTGATGGGAGAGCATGTTCAAGAGTGGATTCTAAATGTTCAGATAAAGACATAAAAAAATGAGCGTATTTACATACACTCATTTTTACTACATTTTTCTAATATTTGCTTAACTGACTGGCATTACCTCTATGAGGGCTTTTTTATATCTGTTTATGAAATATTAAATGTTTTATTGCGTTGCAAGCCAAGTCATAAATTTTTGACGTTCCTGCTTTGAAGAATTTTTCCATGCTTCAATCAACGTCTGACCATCATGAGTATTTGAATTTGTATTTTTAATGTCAGCTTGTTCCACTGTTTGAGTATTTATTGATGGTGAACTTGACTTGGTCATTAGGCTAACTTGTGGATCATTATGCAATATCTGATTGATCGTACCGCCTAGCAAACTTTGCGAGGTCATTTGAACAATCAGATTATTTGAAATGAGTTGATTATTTTGATTATAAATTGCCAATTGAGGATTTTTGGCGAATGTTTTTGCTTGGTCCAAATCTCGTGGTGGATGAATTAAATCCAATTTGTATGACTTATTATCCTCTAGGGTTGGCAATTTCAAAGTAAGAATATCCGACTTTACGATCTCATGATTATTTAAAGGTAGTTCAAAATATTGATTATATCGAACATTCACCAAAGGTTGATTCGCATCAATTTGGTATTGTTTTTTTGATTTAAATAGTCCTGATTTAACCTCTTGATTATTCACTGAAATTACGACCAGTTCCTCTGGAACCACCAAGGTCGCCGCTGCAAAAATTTGACTGCTCAAACCCGTAAATATCAATGCAGACGCAATTTTTAATTTCATAAATAACTCAATATTAGATTGTTAGATATGACTACTATGCTACCAAGCGATGACAATTTAATGACAGAACTCGTCATAAAAAAGGCACCGAAGTGCCTTGATATGATTTGGATTAATTAAAAGTTTTAAAACGAATTTCGTCATCAATAAACGTTTTATCTCCTGCAGGCGCTTCGATTGAACCGAGCACAAGCTGAGCACGAAGTTTCCAAGAAGCTGGAATTTCAAATGTTGAAGCCACTTCTTCATCCACAATTGGATTGTAATGTTGTAATGATGCTCCAATATTTTTTTCTGACAATGCTGTCCACACTGCAAATTGAGCAATAGCTGTTGAATGTTCAGACCATATTGGGAAATTCTCAGCGTAAAGTGGGAATTGCTCTTGTAAACCTTTCACCGTATCTTGATCTTCATAAAACAATACAGTTGCATGACCCGCTTTAAAGCTATTGATCTTATTTTGAGTTCCCTCAAATGCTTCTGCAGGAACAATTTTACGTAAAGTTTCTAAAACGATATTCCAAAATTTGTCATGTGACTCACCAAAAAGTGTCACAACACGTGATGTCTGTGAGTTAAATGACGATGGACTTTGACGTACCGCTTCTTTAATGGTTTCTTCAATCTGAGTATTGTCTAAAGAAACATTCTTACCAATCGCATAGATGGTACGGCGGTTTTTAATTTGATTTAGAAAAGACATAACTTATTCCTTATTTTTAACATTCATTGTGTGCTAACGATGATGCTATCTTATTCATATTACGAAACCTTTTCAGCCTTATCTTCATAACAAAGTGTTCTATTTTTGGAACAAATTGCGTATTTAATGTATTGAGTCTAAAGATTCGGCTTTCTCATATTTGATTAACCTTATGAATTTTAATTATTTATAAAAAAAGCTCCGTATAAGGAGCTTTTTAAATTAACCCAAGAATAATTATTTTTCGTTATCGAATAATGCAGCGACAAATGATTTTGCTGAGAACGGTCTCAAATCATCAATCTTTTCACCTACACCAATAAATCGGATTGGCACATGTGTACGGCTCGCAATGTTAAATAGCACACCGCCCTTTGCAGTACCATCCAATTTGGTAATAGTAAGACCCGTTAAACCTACAGCTTCATCAAACATTTCAACTTGGTTAATCGCGTTCTGCCCTGTGCCAGCATCCACAACAAGCATCACTTCGTGCGGTGCAGTCGCATCAATTTTCTGCATAACACGTTTTACTTTTTTGAGCTCTTCCATCAAGTGACCTTTGTTATGCAAACGCCCTGCGGTATCTGCAATCAATACATCGATCCCTTTCGCTCGTGCACTTTCAAAAGCATCAAAAATTACAGAAGCACTGTCTGCACCATGACCTTGTGCAACGACATGAATATCGTTACGTTCACCCCAAATTTGTAGCTGTTCAGTCGCCGCAGCACGGAAAGTATCGCCTGCCGCGAGCATGACTTTTTTACCTTCACCTTGCAATCGTTTTGCGAGTTTACCAATCGTGGTTGTCTTACCTACACCATTTACACCCACAACCAAAATCACATAGGGATTTTTATTCGGATCGATATGTAACGGTTTAACACGTGGTGCTAATAAAGCAACTAATTCTTCTTGAAGAGCTTTATAGAGAGAATGAGAGTAGATCAAATCGCCACGCGCAGTTCTTTCAGTCAAATTGGCAATAATTGTTTTAGTCGCCTCTACCCCAATATCTGCGACCAATAATTGTTCTTCAACTTCTTCGAGCAGCTCATCATCAATCTCTTTACCACCGACTAGAATATTCATCATTCCATCAGCTAAATTTTTACGAGATTTTGATAAGCCTTCTTTCATACGACTGAAGAAACCACCTTTCGGTTTTGTTTCTTCAACGGCCGGCACCGTTTCCAGCTTTTCTACTTCATTGTTTTCGATAATAGGCACATTAACGGCCGGGAGGCTCGGTAAGGTGACATCGTCATCACCAATATCCGCATCAATCAAGAATTTATTTTGCTGTTCTTGCATGCCGATTCCTTGAAAAGCATTGCGATTAAAAGAATGGAGTTTAGCATAGATTGATTTAAATTCACGATCTGCAATTACTTTTAAAACGATCAACCAAATTGCAACAGTTCAATCTTGAATAAATATACGACATCATCAAGAATAATTTTAAAGTCATTATTCGGATTAATTGTGTCTCTCAGCCGGCTCAAATTCTCTCTGCAACTCATTTTCAAACAGACAATCATCATTGCTGCGATTACATCAGCACCGATGATGGCATTTGCAAATCAGCAAACTACTCAACTCTCTCGAAACACCGTCGAAACAACACTGGATAATGGTTTAAGAGTCATTATTAGAGAAGATCACCGCGCACCTGTAGTAATTAGCCAAATTTGGTATGCCGTCGGCAGTAGTGACGAGTCAGGGAATTTACTCGGCATTTCACACGTACTAGAACATATGATGTTCAAAGGCACTAAAAAAGTACCGAATGATGAATTTACACGCCTTAGTCGAATTTATGGTGGTAGTGTCAATGCATTCACATCCACAAATTACACCAATTACTATCAATTCTATCCTAAAAAATATCTTCCACTGGCATTAGAGTTAGAAGCAGATCGAATGCAAAATTTAGTTCTGCGCCAAGAAGATTTCGAACCCGAAATTAAAGTCGTAATGGCTGAACGACGGCAACGAACAGAGGACAATCCTCGCAACCTTGCTTTTGAAAGATTTAAATGGATTGCATACCCGACCAGTCACTATCGCCAACCAGTGATTGGCTTAATGAAAAATCTGAATAACATTCAATTGAATGATTTAAAACAATGGTACGAAACTTGGTACGCACCGAATAATGCAACCTTAGTCATTATTGGGGATGTTGATCCTGAACAAACCATTCGAGATGTCAAAAAATATTTTAATAAGATTCCCAAAAAATCAGTTCCTGAACGAAATGATGTGCTTGAATTTTCAAGAATTGGATATCGCTTCATGGAGCAATATCAGGCTGTACACGTACCCAACTTATTTATGTCTTGGAATGTCAATTCCATTAAAACAGCAAAAAATCCTCAAGACGCCTACGCTCTAACCATTATTCAAAATCTATTGGACGGCGGAATTTCAGCACGCCTACAAGAGAGACTGATCCGAGATAAGCGAATTCTGACCTCAATTAATGTGAGTTATGATCCATATAATCGTGGGGATAGCCTATTTTTAATCTCTGCCATACCAGCTGAAGGTATCAGTCTAGAGCAAGCGCAAAAACGCATACAGCAGGAACTTGATTTATTCAAATCAGAATTAGTGAATGAAAAAGAACTCAATCGGGTCAAGGCGAATTTCGTTTCCAATTTAGTGTATAGCCAAGATGATATTATTGGGCAAGCTCGACTCATTGGTTTACTCAGCATTAATGATCTAGACTATCGCATGATTGATCAACTCCCTGATTACTTCGATAAAGTCACACCGCATGATTTACAACGCATTGCCAATATTTATTTTAATCGTGACAATTTGAGCGTTTTACATCTTTATCCTGAACAGAAAAACAATAACTAGGCGTTTTATGAATTATTTGTCTTCTCTATTTTTAACGAGTGTGTTGTTTAGTGCCATGTTGAGTTCACTGTCGCATGCGGAGGAACTTATAGAAGCGGAACCAATTGAACAGATTATTGAAGAAGATCCCAGTGGTCTAAGCTCGATTAAAAACTTGTTAAGCTTAAAAGAGATCACAAAATCTTCCCAAAATTATAAAGCGCCTTTTGTTCAAGAACTTAAAAACTCTTTAAATGTACGAACCTTATTTGTCGAAACGAATGATCTGCCAATGGTCGACATTCAAATTACATTCAATGCTGGTTCTGCACGAGATGAAGTCATTGGTCAAGGACTTTACGGTATATCCAATATGGCAGCTCGCCTTATGCTTGAAGGAACAGATCAGCTCAGTGCAAAACAGATTACCACCACATTTGAGGGATTAGGCGCCAAATACTCTTTCAACGCCTTTCGTGACATGTTTGTTGTTCGACTAAGAGTGTTAAATGATCCTGAAAAATTTGACCCTGCACTGAACTTACTACTGCATTTAATCAAGCATGCCACCTTTAAACAATCAGGCATTAATCTCGCGCTCAGTAATACTCAAATTGGGCAAAAACAACTTCAAGAGAATCCATCCAGACTAATGTCAATACAACTGTACCGTATGCTGTATGGGGATCATCCATATGCTCAACCAACAGCTGGGACAGTCGGTAGTTTAAAAAAAATTACGCCTGAATTACTCAAAGAATTTAGGGATCGATTGCTTGTCGCTCAAAATTCCAATATAGCAATCACAGGACAACTCACTCAAGATCAAGCTCAACAGATCTCGGAACTGATTAGTATCAATTTACCGCAAGGGCAAAGGCAGCCTGACCTTCCAACTCCCGTAAGTGAATCAGGTTTTAAAATTTCAGTACTAAAACGCGAAAGTCTACAAGCACATGCATTATTGGGTCATTCATCTTTAGAACGAGCACATCCAGATCGTGCCGCTTTGGAAGTTGCCAACAGAATGTTTGGTGGTGGGAGTTTTAATTCAATCTTATCAAAAGAGTTACGAGTTAAACGAGGACTCACCTATAGCGCATCGAGTACGCTGACTACACCACAGGTACCTGGCGTTTTTAGTTTTGGATATGCGACACAACAAGACCAATTGCTCGAAAGCTTAAAGCTCGCACATCAAGTATTCATTGACTTCAAAAAACAGCCGATTACTGACTCTTTACTTAAAGAAAATAAAGAAAGTATTCTTCGGTCTTTTCCGATGACCTTAAATAGCAATGCAAATATTAATGCCCAAATCGCATCAATTGGTTTTTACGGACTTAATTCCAATTATCTAAATGAGTATCAGGAGCAGATTCGAAAACTAACTCGCCAAGATATTCAAAATGCAATACAAAAACATTTACACCCCGATCAAATGACTGTTATTGCTGTCTCTGAACGTGTCACTGCCAAGGAGATCGAAGAAATACTGAATCAAAATCTTGGGCTCAATCTGAATAAGATTGAAGACTAATCCAACTTTTCAATCGCTGGATAAATTTTTATATGAGCATTCTCGATATGATAAGCATTCAGCAAACGATAAAATTCAATATTTTTAATCTTAGGTTTTGCAAGTAACAAAGTTGCCATTTCATGCGTTCGCTCTAAACGATTTTGAGCCGCGAGCGCTTGAACTTGTTCAAAGTGGGCAGAATTAATTGGACGATTCAGTGCAATACTAGAGACAATAAGAATAAAAAGTACAATGCCTATGATGAAAGCATTTTGAATCTGCTCAATATTTAATTGTGAGAAAAGATCAGACGAAATTTTTTTTAAATGGAGCATGTACAACCTCGGATTAGCTTAAGTGTAATCCGAGATGCTTTAAAAATATAGTGTTAACGTTGATTTAAACAAGAACCATTATGCAAAAAATGGCGCTTATTCACCTTTAAGAGACAACATTCTGTACAACACCAAAATATAAGATAGCAGCGATCACCGCGAGTACGATAAAAATAGTGAAAACACTTAAACCACCTTCAGCATCATCAGGGTGTTCTTCGTCAATGACGGCGATACGTTTTAATTCGCCGTCATAGTAGCGATAAAATTCAGCTTTCGCTGCAGGATCAAGCGTCTGCGTGTAATCATGCACACGTTTACGCTGCTCTAAACAGTAGTGACCTAAATGGATTTCTTGATGAAAAATTGCTTCATTAAGTTGTTTTTTATGATGATGTGCAAGCGCAATAATATCGGATGGCTCTGGTGGATTGCCAAATGTGAAACCATCAATGGTATTAGTCATAAGTCATTCTCCTTTATAGTTATTTACAGTTTTATCATAAACCCAATATAAAATGATTAAAGTTTAATCATGTAAGTATTTTTTAAAAGATTTATCTTGAAAATTTATTTGACAATTAACGCAAATTGTAATATTAGTTTAATATTACTTTGTTATATTCCATTTTGACCTAATTTAGGTCTTTATAACTGTAGTACTAATCATAATTAGAATAAGGAGTTTTATATGATTAAACAATTCTCTCAACAAGACCTCGAACATATGTATTCGAATGCTGTAAATACCATTCAATTTGAAATGAATTTTACAGATGCAGTTTCAGAACTTGAGAATGCAGCACGTGCGGGTCACGGTAAAGCAGCGATGTTTCTAGCTGAACTCTATCTTCAAGGTTTCCGTGTAGAACGTGATTCTTTGAAAGCACAGTATTGGCAAAACATGGCCACAATGCAAGCATAAATAAACGTCACATTAGTGGCGTTTTTTTAGCTCTTTTATTTACATATTTGCTTACCAAACTTTAAATTAATGCAACTAAACTTTAAGAAAAAATCATTAGACTGAACTTATCATCATTGGTAATGAATCATCGAACGATCATGAACACCTTTGTACAGTTGACACCAAATTCAAAGCATTTTTTACTCAAAGTTAATATCCTTAAAACCATGATGTATTGTGGAGTACTGTGGGGACTGTACAATCCAGAACATCAAGGTTGGGCCATTCGATCAATCAATCAAGAATACATATTCCCCTTCTGGCTCAACTCAGTCCAGGCTTTACATTATGCAAAAATTCACTGGCCGCACTATCAGCCTCGAAAAATAACGTCTGATGATTTTAAAAATTCACTACTCCCAACCCTAACGCGACTAAAAGTCACACCTGCCCTGTGCAATCATCGAGATCGCCACTTTAAGCTCACTATTCCACACATGCAGATGCTATTTTTTCAAAATCATTTGAGCCCATCTATTTAGCAGAAAATTCCACTAAAACAATTGTAAAGATTTAAGATTTCAGTTATTAACTTATACATGGACGAATAACCAACAAGAGGAACCTTTATGACAACAGTAGCTCAAGTCCTACAAAATAAAAACAATTCAGAAATCTCTACCATCACACCTGATGCTACGGTTTTAGAAGCAATCACATTAATGGCAACAAAAGGTATTGGTGCCGTTGTTGTCGTACAAGATGAAAGACTTGTTGGAATTTTATCTGAACGGGATTACACGCGTAAAATTGCACTTATGCAACGTACATCCGACTTAACTACAGTCTCAGAAATTATGACTGGTACGGTTTTATCTGTAAGCAAAAGCAACACCGTAGATGAGTGTTTAGATTTAATGACAGAACGTCATATTCGCCATCTACCAGTATTAGAAGACGATAGACTCGTCGGAATTGTATCAATTGGTGACTTGGTTAAAGCCGCGATGGAAGATCAAAAAGTATTGATTGAACAACTTCAACAGTATATTTCAGGATAAAAATAAGCTCCCATCTCGGGGGCTTTTTTTGATAACTCCATCATGATCTCAATTTTGGACAATTGATTGAAATTAGTCATCTTTTACAAAGATTTTCTTTTATTGAGTCATTGAACTATTTAAACAGCATTAGTAAAGTCATCACATTATGGAATTTTTTTGCCTAAGGACTAATGATGTATAAAAAGTTATTGTGTTACACCGCTTTATTTGTAACTGCTTCCACTTATGCATCTGAACTTGAACCAACGATAAAGAATCAAATAGAGCTGCTAAAAAAAGCAAAAACATATCAAAAAAAGACGCTCATCACCCCGGCATGTAATACCTATGAAAAAGCCTACAAAATGGGATATTTAGGGGCTGATCAAGATATGAAAAATCCAAGAAAAAACAAAGAATTTGTTGAAGCCGCCCTGCAAACTTCTGCCTGTTATACAAATTTGAATTATACAGAACAACCCCAAAAATGGCTCGAAGGTACTATAACGCTATTTAAGTTAAAAAATTATTTTGCAGTCCCAAACTTAGATGGCCGACTCAAAGAAATTCAAGATGAAATGATGTCGATCGCAGAAGTGCTATATTTCAAAAAAAATGCTGACTATCGCAATCCCTCTTCTGAAGTGACCAATGCCTGTGCTGCATCTGAAATTGGCTTCAAGATTGGTTATTTAGGTGATCCTGATAGAGCTAAAGATCCTGCATTCAATGCAACATACGTACAACATGGTTTATTTCATGCCGCTTGCGTTTCTTTACTTCCATCCAAGGCTAAATCTGAGAATCCAGCATTTACGAGTTATTTGTCTTACGCAATTTTAAAAGAACTTGCCACCAAATATGACAGCAAAAAAGCACACGAACTAAGTGCACCAGCTGATGAAATAATGAAAACCATGGTTCAAGCTCAACAAGCTCAACAAGCTCAACAAGCTCAACAAGCTCAACAAGCGACTGAAACACCTGTTCAAGATCTTTCAATCGAAACGCCGCTCATTCCAATTGAAATTTCCTCCTTTGAAAATATTCTTACGCCTTTGAATGAAGAACCACCAGAAATGTAATTAAAAAAACCAGCCTAAGCTGGTTTTTTTATGTGTTAATTTAAACCTAATTTTTCTGCCACATAGTCCGAGTCTTTATCACCTCGACCTGATAAATTCACTACCACAATGGTATCTTTGGACAGTTGTGGAGCTTCACGTATTGCCCAAGCAACCGCATGTGAACTTTCTAATGCAGGCACAATCCCTTCAACTCGAGATAGAGTCATGAATGCATTCAGACATTCTTCATCAGTTGCTGTTGAGTACTCAACACGACCAATATCTTTTAAGAAACTATGTTGAGGCCCCACACCAGGATAATCTAATCCAGAAGCAATCGAGTGCACAGGTAATGGCTCGCCATTTTCATCTTCCAGCACATAACACGCCATCCCATGAAGTTGACTTGGTTTACCCAAAGTTAATGTTGCCGAATGTTGGTCAGTATTTAAACCATGTCCTGCTGGTTCAACACCAATCAATTTCACACTACCATCATTAAGGAATGCACTGAATGCTCCCATTGCATTTGAGCCACCGCCAACACAAGCAACAATATAATCAGGATATTTGTTAAATCTTTCTTGTGATTGAACTTTAATTTCATCACCGATAATTGCTTGGAAATCACGCACCATTTTAGGAAATGGATGTGGACCAACGACTGATCCGATGGCATAAATAAAGCTATCAGTGTCTTTCAAATACTCTTCGAAAGCACTATCAACAGCATCTTTTAATGTTGCTGTTCCACGAGTGACTGAGATTAGATTCGCACCCAAAATTTTCATTTTCACGACATTTGGATGTTCTTTTTCAATATCAACTTGACCCATATGAATTTCACACGGGATACCAACCAAGGCACAAGCGGTGGCTAATGCGACACCATGTTGACCTGCCCCAGTTTCAGCAATGACTTTTTTCTTGCCCATGTATTTGGCTAGTAATGCTTCACCCAAACAATGGTTAATTTTATGCGCACCTGTATGGTTCAAATCTTCACGCTTCAGATAAATTTGAGCACCGCCCAATTGTTCTGAAAGTCGTTTGGCATGAAATAAAGGACTTGGACGACCTACATAATGCGCAAACAGCTCTGAAAGCTCATTTTGAAATTCAGGTGTTTTACGAATTTCTTCATAAGCAACATTGATTTCATCCATTGCTGCTTTTAAATGAGGTGGAATGAATTGACCACCATATTCACCAAAAAAACCTTCTTCATTTGGCAATGCCACACCATTGATTTGATAGCTCATATCAAGATCCTTTAGATGAATATAATTTAAAAAAGTTAGCGCGAGAGGAATTTAGTCATATCTTCAATGCCTTTTAAAGTCATTGGATACATATGATCTTCAAATATTTCTTTGATCATTCCTATCGTTTGAGTGTAATGCCAGTAATTCTCAGTTTCAGGATTCAACCAAGCCGTCTTTTCATAATGCTGGCGCAAACGACGCAACCAAATTTCACCCGACTCTTCATTCATGTATTCGACAGAACCACCAGCAGATTTTAATTCGTATGGCGCCATACTTGCATCACCAACAACGATCACTCGATAATCTTTACCATAGGTATTAAATAAATCTAAGGTATTCATTTTTGTCGAAGTACGGCGATGATTGTCTTTCCACACGTAATCATAAAGACAGTTATGGAAATAGAAATATTCTAAAGTCTTAAATTCTGTTTTGGCTGCACTAAACAGTTTTTCACATTGTGCAATATAGGCATCCATAGAACCGCCTACATCGAACAACATTAAAACTTTAATTCGATTACGACGCTCTGGCACCATCTGTACATCAAGAATTCCCTGCTTAGCCGTTTCGCGAATCGTTTGATCTATATCAAGCTCTTCTTCAGCACCTTGACGCGCAAATTTTCTCAGACGACGCAACGCCATTTGCATATGACGTGTTCCCAAAATTTGATCATCATCAAGATTTTGGTATTTACGTTGTTCCCACACTTTCACCGCAGATTTTTTACGTCCCGGCCCTCCAATTCTCACCCCCTCTGGGTGATCACCAAAAGCTCCAAACGGTGAAGTGCCACCAGTGCCAATCATACGATTACCACCTTGGTGTTTTTTATGTTGCTCACGCAAACGCTCTTCCAGCATTTTCATGAGCTCTTCTAAAGAACCTGCTCTTTGCAGTGCTTCACGTTGCTCTGGCGTTAAGTGTTTTTCAAGGAGTTCTAAATCAAACCATTCTTTAGGAAGTTGATTAACTTTACTGAGTAAATCATCTACATCAAAGGTTTGAATGCCCTGAAAATAATCCTTCATAGCACGATCATACTTATCGAAGTAACGCTCATCCTTGACCATGACTGTCTTCACAAGCTGATAAAAATCATCTTGATCTGCAAAAACCAAACCTAGACTAATTGCTTGATTCAGATCAATCAGCTCGCGCGTCGTTACGGGGATTCCGTATTTTCGCAAGGTGTAAAACAGTCTTACGAACATAGTATCACCTATCGACGAGTCATAAATGCGAGGCGCTCAAGTAGCTGCACATCTTGCTCATTTTTGATGAGCGCACCATACAGCGGTGGAATTGCTTTTGACTTATCATGGTTTCTTAAAATATCTTCAGGCAGATCATCAGCCATCAATAAGCTTAACCAATCAATTAATTCAGAAGTTGAAGGTGGCTTCTTAAGACCAGGTATTTGGCGAAGCTTAAAGAAGACCTGAAGTGCCTCACTGACCAATGTCGTTGAAATTCTTGGAAAATGAACTGCAATAATTTCACGCATGGTCTGTTCATCTGGGAATTCAATATAATGAAAGAAACAACGGCGTAAAAAAGCATCAGGAAGTTCTTTTTCATTATTTGAAGTGATGATCACAATTGGACGCTGTGTTGCAGTAATTGTTTCGCCAGTTTCATAAACAAAGAATGACATTTTGTCTAGTTCATGAAGCAAATCATTTGGGAATTCGATATCTGCTTTATCAATTTCATCAATTAATAAAACGCAACGTTCTTTGGAGGTAAATGCTTCCCACAATTTACCTGGTTTAATATAGTTTTTAATATCATAAACACGCTCATCGCCCAATTGACTATCGCGCAATCTCGAAACGGCATCGTATTCATAAAGACCTTGTTGGGCCTTCGTCGTTGATTTGATATGCCAAGTAATCAGTTTTAAACCCAGACTTTCAGCAACTTGTTCAGCCAATAATGTTTTACCTGTACCTGGCTCACCCTTCACTAAAAGAGGCTTTTGCAACGCCCGAGCGGCCTTCACAGCAAGCTTGAGACCATCTGTGGCGATATATTGATCTGTACCCGTAAATTGATGTGCATCAACAGACATAATGAAACCTTATTTTTTTATTTGGATAATTAAAGTGGTGGTGTCTTCACTGACGATGTGTGTCTCGGATTCTTTTGTTTAGAAGCGTACTTAGTCCAGAAATAACCTACCAATAACCCTAAAGCAATAACAAAGGCAATCAATGAGAAATTGGACCAGATCAACGGTGAATCTTTTGTTAAAACCCCAAAGATCAAACCAAAAGTTGCAGGTGCTAAGGCGGAATTAGGACCTTCAGAAATCGTTGGTGTTGCCAAAATAGCAAACACAAAAATCCAAGTCACTCCACCTAAAGGTGAAGGTAGGCGTTTCGCTATGCCGTACCAACACCACAGAATAATCAAAGTTCCGAGAATATAGACGGTAATTGCAATGTTATATTCTGGAATTGAATCCAACATTGAAACAAACTGATCCCATCCTCCAACTTGATTATCACGCACCGCGTAGTCCCTCTGGCTCTACCGCATTAGGATTGATCAATCCTTCAGGCGGCAATTGTAAAAAGAATCCTTTCGTCTGAATTGAATCCATCACATGTAAAACATTTGCACGCGCTAATTTGCGTTCTGCATGTAATTCCAGTGACATCACAAATGTCGCTCGGCCAAATGCATTTTTCATTGCATCAGATAATACTGATAACGGATCAACAGCTTCTTGGTTTTCCGCTTGTTCAGGACGCGCAACGTAAATATACATTTCGTCTTTCTTACTAGATTTGTAGATTTCACACCACATGATTCAAACAACACCTTTTAAACTCAAATCAAAGCATACATCAAAAAAAACGGCGAAACATTAGCGTTTGTTAACGCATCAGTCTAGTTTAGGATGACTGGTAATTCTTTAATCAAATTTTGAGAGAAGTCATTCATTGACTTTCATTTGCATACTCAAATATTGTGCATCTTTATGAAGCAACTCAATTAATGGCTTCGTCAGTAAATCATAACGCCAACCGAGTAAATATTGAGGTAAGTCTTGTTCATCGCCATGAAAAACCACATGCTGATATAAAGCCCCGAGCCATTTTTTTCGCATTAACACTTCTTTGGGGATCACCAACTCTTCTGCAAGATTACCAATCATGTTATCAACATCATGTGTAATATCTTTAGATGAATGTTTAATTGGTCGAGCAATTCGTAATGGCCATTCTTCCATTGGGGGCAGCAACGCAATAATATCCAAAATCGTTTTACCGTGCTCACGAACCACATTCGGACGAATATTTTTAACTTGGGATAATTGAAATGTATTTTTTGGATTTTTTTCCACCAAATCAATCATAGTGGCATTTTTCAGAATAAAACTTCGAGGCTGATTTAAAGCCTTCACCATTTCTTCACGCCAAACACTGAGCAATTGTAGCTGCATTAACTGCTTTCGAGAGTGTCTATAATTTCCGACATCTTCGTATAGTTTCTCTTTCGGCGTTTCTGTCGCAATCTCAAGCGTGAGGCTCTTACAGTCCTCTAGTACATACTGATAATGCCCTTTTTTCTTTAACTCATTCTTTAGCTCATCGGCTAAATTCATAATATATAAGACATCATTTGCTGCGTATGCTTTTTGCTCTTCAGTTAAAGGACGTGCAAGCCAATCTGAACGTGTTTGATCTTTATCAATTTCTATATTTAAAATTTCTTTAAGCGCATTTTGATAACTGACCTGTAATCCGTGTCCGAGAAAAGACAAAGCCACCTGAGTATCAAATACATTATTAAGATGATTGCCTTTTGAATAATGGTAAATCAGATCAATATCTTCACCACAAGCATGGAAAATATTTTGCTTTGCAGCAAAAACTTTAGGCCAGAAACTCGAAAAATCTAGACGTGTACCGTCTAATAAAAACACCTGATCTGCGACATTGATTTGCAAGACACCCAATTTTGGCCATAGTGTATCAACTTTGATAAATTCTGTATCTAAACCATAAACATCTTGTTGACTCATTAGTGTCAAAACATGCTCGAGTTCTTTTTGCTCTTGGATAAATTGAAACATCATAAAAAACAATGTGCTAGATTGGTATCGAGATGTATTTTAGCTTAAATTATCAATTTTAAATATAAATTTTCAATTAAAGCGTCAAGCAAATCTATGTATACACTGTAAATAGTTATAAAACATGAAAAATTTAATATTTTTTTTGACTAAAAAACTATTCAGAAAAGTGATATTTCTCTAATCAAAAAAATAAGCACAATTTGTGCTTATTTCATTTGCATACGATTATGAACTGCTTGGCTTAAGGTGTGACTATCGACATACTCAAGCTCACCCCCTTGTGGTACACCTTGAGCAATACGTGTCATTTTGATATTCAAATGACGTGTAGCTTCTACCAAATAATGTGCCGTAGCCTGTCCTTCAACCGTTGCATTGGTAGCGAGAATAACCTCTGCTACCTGACCTTCAGCTAAGCGTTGAACTAATGCAGGTATGCCAACCTCTTCAGGCCCTATACCATCTAAAGGAGATAAATGCCCCCCCAATACATGATATTTGCCTCTGAAACTTCCACTTTGCTCAATTGCCATCACGTCTGCAGGAGATTCAACCACACAGAGCAAGGTATCATCTCGGTCTTGCGACAGACAAATGTCACACACCTCATTCTCAGTCAATGAGTGGCAAATAGAACATTCATGGATATGATCAGCGGCATCGCTAAGTGCTTCAGATAATGCCAAAGCACCTTGCTTATTCTTCATGATCAAATGCAACGCCATGCGCTGAGCCGACTTAGGCCCAACGCTTGGTAAAATTCGCAGTGCTTGGACGAGTTGGTCAAACCGTTCGCTGAACACTCGGCAATATCCTTAAAATAAACCTGACAAGCCAGGAGGTAATCCCATACCACTATTTGCAGACTTCATTGTTTCTTCTGAAATCGCTTCGGCTTGGCGTGCAGCATCATTCATAGCAGCTGCAATCAAATCCTCAATCATATCTGGATCGTCTTGAAGTAATTCTGGATTGATTTCAATGCGTTTTACCACATTACGGCAAGTCATTGTCACTTTTACCAAACCACCACCAGCTTCAGCATGCACTTCTTTCTGTGCAAGCTCTTCTTTCGCTTTCTTGATATTGGACTCTACTTCCTTTTGCATGCGCTGTGCTTGTTGCATAAGCATGTTAATGTTCATTTGTATACTCCGAACAAATTTAAATTAGACTAAATCAAGACCACGTTGAATGTCTGCAATAATATCATCAACGTCTTCCAAACCTACTGAAAGACGAATTAAACCTTCTGCAATGCCAGCTGCAGCCTTCGCTTCATCAGACAATTTACCATGAGTAGTCGTTGCAGGATGAGTAATCGTTGATTTTGCATCCCCAAGATTTCCAGTAATAGAAATAAATTGAGTGTGATCAATCACTTTCCAAGCAGCTTCTCGCCCACCTTTTACCACGAATGAAACGATACCACCAAAACCTTTTTGTTGCTGTTTAGCCAAATCATGACCTACATGATCCGCTAAGCCAGCAAAGAATACTTTCTCGATTTTATCGTGCTGATGAAGCCACTCAGCAATCTTTTGTGCACTTTCAGAATGAGCCTTCATACGTAGACGAAGCGTTTCCAAACCTTTTAGGAAAACCCAAGCATTGAACGGACTCATAGAAGGCCCAGTTGTACGAACGTAGCCAAAAACTTCTTCAAGTAATTGATGACTACCTACGACAGCACCACCCAACGCACGACCTTGACCATCTAAATATTTTGTCGCTGAATAGACAACTAGATCCGCGCCCAATTTTAATGGTTGTTGTAGCACTGGCGTACAGAAACTATTATCAATTGCGAGTAAGGCATCATTTTCATGCGCGATATCTGCTAATGCACGAATATCAGCAATTTCCGATAATGGATTTGACGGAGATTCTACAAATAGTAGTTTAGTTTCTGGTTTGATCGCAGCTTTCCAAGCATCTAAATCTGTTAAATCAACAAAATTGACAGTCACACCAAACTTAGAAATGTATTTTTCAAATAAGGCCACGGTTGAACCAAATACTGCTCGAGAACATACAACATGATCACCAGCCTTTAAGAATGACATCGCCACCGCCATGATCGCAGCCATACCCGTACTTGTTGCCACTGCACGTTCAGCACCTTCCATTGCAGCCAATCTTTTTTCAAACATTGCGACTGTTGGGTTTGTAAAGCGAGAATAAATATTACCGGGCTCTTTCCCAGAGAATTTAGCTGCTGCTTCTGCTGCATTTGCATATACAAATGAAGAAGTTAGAAACATCGGTTCAGCATGCTCACCTTCAAAACTGCGCGTATGACCTGTACGAAGTGCTAATGTATCAAGTTGGTATTCAATGTCGTCTTGCTGGCTCATTGCTCTAAATCAGTCCTAAAAACTGCCTTTGTGAATAATTGCCAACATTTTGAGCGCCCAAAGCATTTAAGGTCAAGGTAAAATATATAAATATCGCTTAGACTTCGTTCAAATCACATGCTTATGAGATCTTCAACCTTCATGGAACATTTAAAAACTAACTGGCGTTCTAAACAAAGCAAGTTAAAAAATTTAGGGACACGCATTTTTTACGGTAAATCTTTGGTTTTATCTCAAGCAACGCCGTATGAAGTGATAGGTACTCATAAATCGAGTAAAATTCGATATTACGCATCTGAAAATAAAAAATATGTTGAGCCATTGGTCTTTGTCGCGCCTTTAGCGATCAAGATGGATATTTATGATCTTTATCCATACCGTTCTCTTATCAAATATTATACAGAGCAAGGCTTTGATGTGTATTTATTGGATTGGGGACACTTTAGCTATAAAGATCGCGATCTCAACTTTTTAGGTTTTATTGATGACGCAATCCCGAATTGTATCGATCAAATACGCACACACGCTAAATCTGATCAAATTTCTTTACATGGCTGGAGTATGGCGGGAATATTTGTTCTGTTGTACACAGCGCTCAGACAGCCGAACCATGTAAAAAATCTAATCGTTTTAGGTAGTCCAATTGATAGCTTTGCTTCAGGTAGTATCGGAAAGCTATATGCTAAGATGAATCGCTATCTTGAAAGAACTCGTCTACTCAAACATAAAGTTTATAACGGTCGTATTCCTAAGCGCCTCATTCACTCCCCAGGTATTTTAAATGCAATTGGATTTAAAATTTTAGATCCAAAAGGTTGGTATGAAGGCCATAAACAATTATTACTGAATCTTGATGATAAAAAACTTTTGCATGAACATGCCACTTTAGGTTATTTCCTCAATCATATGATTGATTATCCTGCTGGGGTAAACCAAGATATGTTATTCAATGTCTGGTTAAGAAATCCGCTAAAAAATGGTTATATCGAACTTCAAGATAAGAAAATCGAATTAAAAAATATAGACTGCTCTCTTATGATTGGCGCGGGTTCAAGCGATCAAATGGTCACAGCTGATGCTGTTAGACCATTGACTGAATTGACAAATAGTCGTGATGTCACGTTTACTCTTATTCCTGGTGGGCATTTAGGTTTAATGTCGAGTCAAAAAAGTGCCGATCAATTTTGGCCTGAACTTGCTCACTGGTTAGCAGAGCGTTCAACACTAATAGAGTAAAGAAAATGACGACAGTTGCATTTATTGGATTAGGCGCAATGGGTTACCATATGGCAGCTCATTTACCCAAACACTATGAATCAGTTTTGGTATGGAATCGAAATTTCGAGAAAGCCAAACAACATGCAACTGAATATCAAACACAAGCTGTATCACTTCAAGAAGCTACCCAAGCTGATATCATTTTTAGTTGCTTACCAACGAGTCAGCAAGTCAATGAGATCATTCATCAAGTCGACATTAAACCTGGATCAATTTGGGTAGACTGCACCAGTGGCGTGCCTGATGCAGCTAAAGCACAACAAGCTTTTTTAAAATCAAAAGGTGTATTTTTTCTAGATGCGCCTGTTAGCGGACAAACTATTGGTGCTGAAAACGCGACTTTAACCTTCATGGTAGGTGGTGAAAAAGTTGCTTTTGAAGCTGTATTACCAGCGATGCAAGCCATGGGTAAACTGATTAAGCATGTAGGAGACTCAGGATCTGGTTTTGCTGTGAAAGCAGTGAACAACATGCTCTTGGCTGTCCACTTATGTGCCGCTGCTGAAGGTTTTACTGCACTTAAAGCGCATGGTGTGGATTTAAATGAAGCATTAGAGTGCATCAATGCTTCAAGTGGTAAAAGTGGTGTGACTGAAAATGTATTGCCTCAACGGGTATTAAATCGAAGTTTTCCAAATACTTTTGCCTTACCGTTACTGAGCAAAGACACTGGTATCGCAGTAGACCTCATTCATCAAGCAAAATTATCCGCACCTGTCATTACGCTTACTCAAAGTCTAATTGGTGCTGCTAATGCAATAGCTGAACCTAATAGTGATTTTTCGACAGCAGTTAAAATGTACGAATCATGGAGCAAAATTACCTTAGAATAAATTTTCGCCATTGAATTCACATATAAAGCCCATATAATTGAAATGTGACAATATCAAATGTCCATTTCTAAATGAGGATACTCATGAATAAGTTTTTATTAGGTTTAATTACTGCTGTATCTGTTTCAGCTGGGGTTAATGCTTTTGCCGATACTACAAAAGAGTGTGAAAAACTTAAAGATGATTACAACATCATCTATGCATCAAAAGGCTTCTGTTTTAAAGATCCAGATACTAAGGCAAAGTTCGGCAATGAAAATTGCAATACAACTAAACCTAAGTTCTCAGAAAAAGAGCAACAAAAGCTTGACTCCATTAAGCAACGTCAGAAAGAATTGAACTGTAAATAATTCAATCTAATTACATTCTGGGAATAGTTATGGCTTACGATGATCAAAATATTTTTGCAAGAATTCTACGTGGTGAACTTCCTGCAATTAAAGTGTATGAGGATGAGCAAGTTCTTGCATTTATGGACATTATGCCTCAGGCAGATGGTCATACTTTAGTCATCCCTAAATCACCTGCCGTAACTTTACTCGACTTAGATCCAAACACTGCAGCGTACACGATTCAAATCGTTCAAAAAATTGCAAAAGCGATTGAAACAGCACTAGATGCAAAAGGTATAGTGTTGATGCAGTTATCTGGTGCTGCAGCTGGGCAAACCGTGCCTCACGTTCACTTCCATCTTATTCCAAGTTCAATTCATGAACTGGGTAAACACGCAGCACAAATGGGTGATCAAGAGCGTATCAAGACTTTGGCTGAGAAGATTAAAGCTGCTTTATAACAGATCCTCATAAAAAAAGGAGCTTTGGCTCCTTTTTTTTGGTTTATGCCTTTTGATTACTATAAATTGTTTCTATCCATTTTCATGATAATGAAATAAATTCTTAATATTACTGACTTATTTGTAATGAATACTTAGCACCAATAGAGAACAGTAGTTACAAAAAAACTACTGATCATGATTATTAGGACAATAAATCAGTCTTTACTGGAGCTAGAAATGAAAAAAACACTTTGTGCATTAGCAGTTGGGGCAACACTAATTACACCATCAATCGCAATGGCAGCCGACGTTAAAATTTATGGTCGTGCGCATGTTTCATTAGATTACCTTGATGATGGTAAAGATTATAATGAAGTGGGTTTATCATCTAATTCATCTCGTCTAGGCTTTAAAGTTGAACAGAAACTAGAAAATGATATGACTGTTTTTGGTCAAATTGAACAAGAAATCAACTTTGCTAGCGGTGGACAAAATTCAGGTGTTGATTTTGCAACACGTGATACATTTGTTGGCTTAAAAGGTAATTTCGGTCAAACTCGTGTCGGTCGTTTTGATAGCCCTTTTAAAATAGCACGTGGTCCAGTTAACTTTTTCGGCGATCAAGTAGGTGATTTACGTAATGTAACACGTGCTGGTGACTTACGTTTTGATGAGCGTAATGAAAATACCATCGAATATAAATCACCAAAATTCGGAAATGGGTTCAATGTATTAGCAGCACTTTCATTGCACGAAAGCAATTCTCCAGGCTTCACGGAAACAATTGTAGATAAAGATACTGGTGAAGTTATTCAAAAGAAAGGCGACTCTAAAAAGAATAAAGCTTACGATCTTGCATTGACCTATAAAGAAGGTCCTGTTGATTTCGCAGCTGCTTATGAACACTATGAAGAAGATGCGACTCGCGGCGAACGTGATGGCTTCCGTTTAGCTGGTGCTTATAAAATCACACCTGAGCTAAATATTGGTGGTTTATATCAATATATGACTCATGACAATGACGTAAAAAATCCTGATGCACAAGTCATTGGTGTTGCAGCTGATTATAAATTTGCACCAAAAACATATATCCGTGGTCAAGTGATGCACCGTGATGTAGATGCTAAAGATGCGAACGCAACACTCATTGCTTTAGGACTTGAACATCGTCTTGATAAAGCAGTTCGTGTTTACGGTAACGTCGCAACTGTGCTTAATGACAAAAACTCAAGCCTTACACCGTGGGAACAAGCACGTACAAATAATGTGAAGGGTTTCAAAGGTGAGGATGCTTTAGGTTTATCTTTAGGTTTCCGTTACGATTTCTAAGCCCTAATTGATTTAAAAAAAGCACACTTATTGTGTGCTTTTTTGATTAAAATAAAATAAATCCAATTATATATATTTATCGAATATATACCAATCAATGTAATATTACTGTCACACATCAAACGTACCATCGCTGCAAGGTCTTTCCTGACGGCTCAAAAAGCAATAATTGGTACTATGCACTCTTTTGAAAACTTTCAACACAATTCAGACACTTACATTAATCGCGAACTTTCATTATTAGAATTCCATAAACGAGTTTTAGCTCAAGCTAAAGACCCTCACCACCCCTTATTAGAGCGACTAAATTTTTTAATCATCTTTTCTCGGAATTTAGATGAGTTTTTTGAAATACGCGTTGCTGGACTTTTAAAACAGATCGAATTAAATCAAATAACTACTGCGCCTGATGCTATTCCCAATGAAATTATTTTAGAACAAATATCTAAAACAACGCATCATGCGGTTCAAGAACAATATCAGATACTTAATAACGAGCTCATTCCTCAACTTAAATCTTATGGTATCGAATTTATCCAATATCATGGAATTTTAGATAAATATACTGAATGGATTCAAAACTACTTCAGTAAATTTATTCAACCAGTAATCACGCCCATCAGTTTAGACCCTGCCCATCCTTTTCCCCGTTTAGTCAATAAGAGCCTTAATTTTATTGTCACGCTTGAAGGTAAAGATGCTTTTGGTCGTCAGATTGAGCTCGCGATCGTACCTGCACCGAGAACTTTGCCAAGGGCGGTCAAAATTCCTGATGACTTATGCGAAGGTAAGCAACATTACATCCTGTTGTCGGCTATTCTGCAACAACATATCAATGACTTATTTCCAGGAATGAAGGCGACAGGATGCTACCAATTCCGTGTTACACGCAATGCTGACTTAAATTTAGCTGACGATGTAGACGATCTGGCAGTTGCTCTTAAAGATGAACTTTCTTCGCGAAGATTTGGACGTGAAGTTCGACTTGAAATTGATCACAATTGCCCAGAAACGATTAACCAATATCTACTTGAACAATTTTCTTTAGAACCTTCACAACTCTATCGTGTTCAAGGTCCTGTAAATTTAACTCGATTATTTTCAGATTTTGATTGTCCAGATTTGAAGTTTAAACCCTATCAACCCGTGATACCGAAGATATTGAGACAATCAAAAAGTATATTTGATGTATTAAAACAACGTGATGTCCTTTTACATCATCCTTTTGACTCATTTTCACCCGTCATCAACCTGTTAAAAGAGGCTGCAAAAGACCCTAATGTCTTGGCAATTAAGCAAACTCTTTATCGCAGCGGACCAGATTCAGAGATCGTTCAGGTCTTAGCAGAAGCAGCACGAAATGGTAAAGAAGTTACTGCGATTATTGAATTACGTGCTAGATTTGATGAAGAATCCAATATCATGGTCGCCAACCTCCTACAAGAAGCTGGAGCTGTTGTTGTGTATGGCATCGTGGGCTATAAAACTCACGCTAAAATGATTCTGGTTGTTCGTAGAGAAGCAGATCATCTGAAACGTTATGTTCATTTGGGAACTGGCAATTATCATGCTGGTAATGCAAAAATGTATACCGATTACGGTCTTCTGACCACTGATGATGACATTTGTGAAGATGTCCATAAAATCTTTCAAGAATTGACAGGTATGGGAAAAATGGCAAAGCCTAAAAAGCTGTTCCATGCACCTTTTACCTTGCATGAACAGCTTTTAAAACTCATTGCCAATGAAATCCACCATGCTAAGTCTGGTCATAAAGCGCATATTATTATCAAAGTTAACGCTTTAACTGAACCTAAATTAATCGCGGCACTTTATCAAGCGTCAAATGCAGGTGTTCAAATCGATCTGATCATTCGTTCCATCTGTTCATTAAGACCTCAAGTACGACAGTTATCAGAAAATATCCGCGTCAGATCCATTGTAGGACGTTTTTTAGAACACACACGGGTCTACTATTTTCTAGATCAAGGCAATGAGAAATTATATTGTTCAAGTGCAGACTGGATGGGACGTAATTTATTTTCAAGAGTAGAAACTTGTTTTCCGATTGAAGATAAAAAACTAAAGAAAACGATTATTAAAGATGGTCTACTGAATTATCTGAACGATAATCAACGTGCTTGGGAATTAGATCAAGAACATCAATGGAACAAGGTATGCCCACCTGATGATCAAGAAATTTTTATCGCTCAAGAATATCTAACCAATCTACGTCAAATGTAGTGATCAAACATTAAGTGTGATCCACAATGTCCTTAAATTGAGCATCTAATACTTGGGCCAATGATTGAGGATCTAATCCGATATCTAGCCCTCGTTTTCCACCACTCACGTACACCTTTTTAAGAGAACTTGCCGATTGGTGAATGACTGTATTAAGTCGCTTTTTTTGAGCAATTGGACTAATCCCACCCACTAAGTAACCGGTCAGACGCTCAGCCACTTTCGGATCAGCCATTTTAAGTTTTTTACAACTGAAAGCATTCGCCGCCTTTTTTAAATTAAGTTGATGGTCCACTGGTAAAATTGTCACAAAATAATTGACATCATCTGTCACTAGAAGTGTCTTAAAAACTTCATGTACAGATAAACCCAATTTTTGAGCTGCTTCTAAACCAAAACTTTCAGCATTAGGATCATGCTCATATTCATGAACAGAATAATCTATCTTTTTGTTTTTTAGAAATTTACAAGCTGGCGTCATGATGATTTCAGGCATTTAATAATGGCATTATTATAAGAAAATATTGAATCAATTTTAAAGTTTTTCTGATCTATTTATCTTACTCATCAATATATTGCAAAACTACAACACTCCAATTTATCTAGGGCTTGACCCCAATCACCAGCTTACTTATGATTTTTGCAAATTGAATTTGTACGGTTACTATTTTGCTTTTTTTACAACGTTTACAATCACCTCCCCCATCCTTTACTTTCCTTAAATATAGTTTAGTTCTATCATCGTGTATCGTGTTTGTCGGTTGCTCATCTTTAGGTGGTGGTTCAGTACAAAAACGCGCCGCAAAACTTTCAACAGGTATTCAAAAGGCATACTCTGTACACCCAGACACCGCAAATAGGGTTTCACCACTAATTGTGCAAAGTGCGCAACAATTTGATGTCGACCCCCTGTTAATGGCCGCTCTTATTCGACAAGAATCGAGTTATCGAAATTATGCAGTATCACCAGCAGGTGCTGTAGGTCTTACCCAAATTATCCCTAGATATTGGCAACAATCTTGTCCAGGTGACCTTTTTCAAGAAAATATTAATATACATTGTGGGACTTTTATCCTATCAAAATATAATCAATCTGCTGGTAGCTGGAAAAAAGCACTGGCCTATTACAACGTTGGACCTACTGGATACAACACAAATCGAAAAATGAAAAAACAAGGTAAACGTTATGCCAAACAGGTTAAAGAGCATCAAAAAATTTTAAAATCACATTTATAAAAAAAGCCTCTTATGAGGCTTTTATTCTACTGTGTAATTGAAGATGCGATTTTTATTTTTTCAGGAACTGTTTCAATCACTTTTGTCCTTTTAATACATAATACGGCTATTGCACCAATTACTGCTGGTATAGCAACGGCAATGAAATTCCATTTGTGCGGCAATTCCATTCCTAAAAGAATACCAATGACAATGGGGCCGACAATTGCACCTATACGCCCTACTGCTGAAGCCCAACCAATCCCAGTTGAACGTACAGCAATTGGATAAGATTGCGCTACATAGCTATATATTAAAATACTTGTACCAATTGATGCTGCACCAGCCAATGCCACAAGTAGATAAATAACCATTGGCGGCGAATTGAAACTTAATCCAAATAAAGCAAAAGCTCCAATTACAAACATCGAAATCACTACAGGTTTGAGATGAAATTTGTCTGCTAGAATTCCACCACCAATAGTACCGATGACAGCGCCAATATTTAATGAAAGTAAAAACGTTAAACTACTTCCTAAAGAATAACCTGCAGCCATCATTAACTTTGGTAACCAACTTCCTAATGCGTATGTCATTAAAAGACACATAAAAAAGCAGCACCAAAATAACAACGTCGTTGTCGCTCTATTATCAGTAAAAAGAGATTTAACCGATGCATCAGGTAGTTTAATTTCGTTTAGAACCAAATGAGTTGTAGAATTAACATTTAAATCTGCGTTGATCTTATTAATAATTCCTGAGGCAGGTTCATAATTTTTTTGTTTCACTAAAAATGTTAGTGATTCAGGCATATACTTCCATATAAACGGTAATACTAATAATGGAATTCCTGCGATAAAGAACATAATCTGCCAACCAAATTCAGGTGTAAATTTTACACCCAATAAAGCCGCCATAATTCCGCCAACTGCATAGCCACTAAACATAATCGTAACTAAGGTACTTCTCAATTTTTGTGGTGCATATTCAGAAGTTAAAGTTACTAAATTTGGCAAAACACCGCCTATACCAAGTCCAGCAATAAATCTTAAAATTCCAAATTCTGTTGGATTACTTGCGAATCCTCCTAAAAAAGTAAAACCACTGAACAAGGTTACACAAATTAAAATAACTTTTTTTCGACCAATTTTATCTGCCAACATACCAAAAAGCATCGCACCAAACATCATTCCCGCTAGCGCTGTGCTCGCTAATAACCCAGCTTGGACAGAAGTCATACCCCACTCTTGCATAAGAAGTGGTAACGTTACGCCATTAATTGCTAAATCATAACCGTCAAAAATTACGATAAATAAACACCATAATACGATTGATAAATGAAAGGGTTTAAATTTTGCATTATCAATTACAGCATTCACATTCATTGTCTGCGCTGTCATTTTTATCTCACCTCCAATTGTGAGTATTTTTAAAATAATGAACCTAGATTCATATTTTATATAAATGCAATAAATTAGGATTTTTGTCTATACAACTTTCTAGTGGACTATTCATTTAATAGATTGATTAATAATTCAATTGGCATAAAAAATCATGAAAATTCAAGTTTTAAGAGTTTTATATTTATTCTTAGTTACTAAGAATGAATTCTTATATAACCTTTCGACTGAAATCTTGATTTTTAATACTCAATCTGCAAATTAGGATTGGCATTTTATTTAATAGTCAACTTTGATGCTCTTTGTAAATAAAAATTTCATTGTAAATCATTCATTTTTTGAACCATTCATTATTGTTTATTATTTAGCTTTTCAACTAATTAGTTGGGTTGTTTTTATGATATTAGCCTTATCACTAAGGCATTTATTGTTTAGCATAAATTAACTGAATGGAGCTTCTTATTTAATTATAAGGGTTTAATTATTTTCAAATTCAATTTATATATATAAAAAAACACCCCCTTGTATTGAAGGGGGTGTTTAGAATAATGAGCTGGCGATGACTTACTCTCACATGGGTAACCCCACACTACCATCAGCGCTAAGAGGTTTCACTTCTGAGTTCGGG
>NZ_VPEE01000035.1:0-25841 GCF_013417345.1 Acinetobacter sp. YH16032
GTTGATTTTGTGCCACTTCACTTAAGGCTTTGGCGTTGTTTAAGCTACTTTCGAGTTGTTGTTTGGCTTCGCTTGCATCTAAATGGTTTGCTTTGGCTTGTTCTTGTTTATAGGTGGAGATGAGTATGCCTTCGCCTGCTCGTACTGCACCCCATTGGTCAGTTCTGAGTTCGAAACCTTCACCACGTCCTTCACTTTCTGCGGTTGCTTTGGGATGACTGAGATTCCCTAGGTTGAGTTGGCTCGCCCCGTGGGTGTTTTGCAGTTGGGTGGAGATTTGTCCTGTGGTGTCATCAAAGCGGAGTTGTCCATAGCCTTCGCCTTGGACTTCTTTACTTTTAATCCCTGCGAGTTTTTTAGTGTCCGGCAGTTGGCCTTGACTGTCAAATCGGGTTGGGCTGCGTTGGGCTTCATGTAGGCGGCCTACCACAAAGGGACGGTCGATGTTGCCGTCAAAGAAGTCGATGACCACGATTTCATTGATTCGAGGAAGGAAGCGTGCGCCATAGCCTTCGCCTGCCCATGGGGTCAGTACATCGACCCAAGCTGAATCGGTATCGTTGTTGTTACTGCCTGCACCGCCATCAAATTGGTGGTCTTCTGCTCGGGTAAACAGGAAGCGTACTTTGATGCGTCCCCATTCATCGACATGGATTTCTTCTCCTGCAGGTCCCACCACTTTGGCGCGTTGGGGATGGGTGCTGGGTCGATGTTGTAGTGGGTTGTATTCGGGTACGGTTTTGATGTTGCGTCGTTGTAGGATGAGTTCGCTGGCTTGGCGTTCTTGGTCCGTGTGGGTTGCTTGGTTGGTGTTTGTCTTGTGTTTTGGCGTCCATTGGCTGCGTTGTAGCAGTTGTTGGACTTGTTGGTCTAAGTCTTTGGGTAGGTTGTTTTGGTTGTAGTAGCGTTTGCCAACAATGAGGAATTCTTGAACAACTCCGCTGTGTTTTGCAATTTCTGGATGGCCATCGAGTTTGAACCAGTAGCCGACTTGGCTGTCTCTGACGCTGGCTTTGGCGATGAATTGTTTGCTTTGTCCGGCGTAGTAGTCGCTGAGGTGTTGGTTGAGTTTTTCGACTTGGCTGTTGCCTGAGGCGGTGGCTTGGTCTTCGCCTTTGAGGTCTTGGATCCATGCAGGGCTGATGTGCCATGCTTGTTCGAGGCCTAGGTTGGCATTGTCTTGGTGGTCACTGTGTTGGTGTTTGCTTTGGACTGAGCCTGCACCTTCTTCTTGTTCGAGGGCTGTGGCTTGCCAGCGTTGTAGGTGGACTGCGGTGGGTTGTAGGCTGCGTTGTCCAATAAAACTGGTGATGCTATCAAATTGTTCTGTCGCATCACTGCGGTGGTAGCGAATGTTGCGTCGGTTAAGGGCTTGGTATTGGCTGTTGTCGTCAATCAGGCGGAGCTTTTGTGCTTCGATCGGGCTGTTGTTGCTCGGTACAATCGGTTGGGCTTCATCAATGAGCCAGTTAATGCCTTCACTGCGTAGTAAGCGTGTTAGAAAATCATAGTCTGATTCATTGGCTTGCATCACAAATGGACGTATATCATATGATGCTTTTAAACCCGCCGTTGACAGACTCAAAGCGGTACTAAATAACACGCTTTTCGTCTGCCACTCTTTAAAAATAATCTCAGTGATATCAACCACGGATTTGTTCATAAATACGCGACTGTTACGGCGTTTGTGCCAAAGTGAAGTTGCATCTTCAACAGTCAACTTATATAAGGTCAACGCTCCATCACTTTGACCTTGGCTCACCCCTGTCACAATCCCAGTAGTCCGAGCTAATTTTCCAAGATCCGTAACTTGATCGACAGCCACTAAACAACCAATGAATTGCTTAAGTTGTAAATGCGCATTCGTCGATAAGCATAATACTTCAGCTTTTAAGCCTTGATTAATAAAGTGTTGACCCTGAATTCGTTGAATGAAAACTTGGCTATCTAATATTGGATTAGAAAATTTAATATGTAAGGCGCGCTTTTGCGGGCTAAGACCCAAGCCTTCTATAATTGAATTGATATTATTGAGCATAGAATGATTAAAGCTATTATTATGATTTTTGAAAATTGTAGCGTATTCCGCTCAATTTTGCTTTTAAATATTGTAATTATTCTAAACAAAAAAATAGGAACCAACGCATTGATTCCTATTTATTTCCAATGAATTTATATTGAAAATTCAAGTTTTTTAAAATGGAATTCGCTTATAACGGCGATATTCAGGCTTCCAGAAATTATCTTCAATACTTTTTTCGATAAGCTCATCACTTAATGGCAAGGCAACACCATCCTCAATCGCCGCTTTTGCAACCTTGAACGCGATGATTCGGGAGACTTTCTGCAAATCATTGAGATCAGGAAGTAAGTCGTCGTCAGGGTTTTGCAATTTTGGAGAGCAATCTGCTAACGCCATACTTGATGCCATCAGCATATTGTCTGTAACACGCGTTGCCTGCACAGCAATCACGCCTAAGCCAATCCCTGGGAAAATATAAGAGTTATTACACTGAGAAATATTGTGTAGCTTATCTTGATAATTAACAGGCATAAATGGACTACCAGTTGCAATCAAAGCGCGACCGTCCGTCCACTGAATAATATCTGCTGGTACAGCTTCTACACGCGACGTTGGATTCGACAATGGCAATACAATAGGATGCTCGCAATTGGATGCCATAGTTCGAATAATTTCTTCAGTGAATAAACCCGGTTGTCCAGAGACACCAATTAACACTGTCGGGTGTGCATTTTTTACAACATCTAGCAATGAAATGATGCCTTCCGCATCAGCCCACGCGGATACATTTTCTGAACTTTGAACCAGTTTACGCTGAAAATCTAAAAGATTTGGTTGATTATCGGTCAATAACCCAAAACGATCGACCATATAAATTCGTGATCTTGCCTCAGCATCACTCAAACCTTCGGCCACCATTTGCGCAATGATTTGCTCAGCGATACCACAGCCCGCTGAACCAGCACCCAAGAATGCCACTTTCTGGTCACGTAATTGTTTTCCTGCAGCTCGACTTGCAGCGATTAAGCTGCCAACCGCAACAGCAGCAGTGCCTTGAATATCATCATTAAAACAACAATATTGATCACGATATTTTTCCAGCAATGGCATTGCATTTTTTTGAGCAAAATCTTCAAATTGAATCAATGCTTTTGGCCAACGACGCTTAATCGCACGAAGTACATCATCCACAAAGTCATAGTATTCATCGCCACTAATACGAGGCTGATTCCAACCTAAATAAATTGGATCACTTAGCAACTGTGCATTATTGGTTCCTACATCCAATGTAATGGGTAATGTATAAGCTGGGCTAATACCACCACATGCGGTATAGAGAGATAATTTTCCGATTGGAATTCCCATCCCACCAATCCCTTGGTCACCTAAACCAAGAATGCGTTCACCATCTGTGATTACAATAACTTTGACGTTGTTCTTATTCACATTTTGTAAAATATCGTCAATGTTGGCACGATCAGGATATGAAATAAATACACCACGATGACGGCGGTAAATATCAGAAAATCGTTGGCAAGCCTCACCTACAGTTGGGGTATAAATAATCGGCATCATTTCTGATAAATGATTTTCTATGAGGTGATAAAACAAAGTCTCGTTGGTGTCTTGTATATTTCTCAGATAAATATGCTTATTAATGTCGTCATGAAATGACGTAAATTGTTGATATGAACGTTGGTGTTGCTCTTCAATCGTTTCAATCACATGAGGTAGTAAACCATTGAGATTAAAACTTGCTCGCTCCTCCTCAGTGAACGCAGAGCCTTTATTAAGGAGAGGTAGTTCAAGCAAAGTAAAGCCAGCATAAGGGGTATAAAGAGGGTGTGTTACTTCAGTGTGTTCAGTTGTCATCTCTAATCTCATGGATCAGGCCTAAATTCAGACCTTTTTCATTTCATTTTTACCATTTATTTAAGAAATAGCTTAAGCCTAAATGAAAACAAATGTATATTTATAAAATTGATAATAATATTGGTAGTATTTTTAAATTTTATAACTTCAATCCCTCATTCTATTGATAGAAAATTAGATAAAACTGTCACATTTCAAATGTATTATTCATGTTTATTAACTTTTTTTTTGCAAACTAATCTGAACGATTCAGCTCATATCGGATTCAATCGTATTTTTACTTCATTATTAGATCCACATGAAAATTACAGCTAAAATTGCCATTTTGCCATTAACTATTATTTCACTGCTAAATGTAACGGGTTGCCAAACCATCACTGACACGACCTCAAAGGTCGGTGATAAAGCACTTTCAATGGTGGGTTTAGCACGCGCCGATAAGACCCCTGAAATTGATAAAAAAGGCATTGTCGATATTAGTAAAACAACACTCGAGCAAATTGAGAAACTTAAACAAAATATGCCGATTGGTCAGTGGGTATATATCGAAAATGACCTTCAAGGAATTTATGACTTACAAAACAAAGCAGTTGATGGTCACATGCTGTTCCTGCGCTTAAATTGTAAGAATAGTGTCCAAAAACCAAGTCTCAGCATACAAAATGCGGAAGGATCAGAAATTTTAAATAGTCTTCAGCCTGAAGTTGGAACGATCCAAGTACTACTCGACAATAAGAATTACGGAAATCCTTTTAGTTTGGCGAATCAAAAAAAATTAGCGACATTTCAAACTGCTGCTCAAAAGGCCAAAACCATTAAAATCTTCCATGCATCTAAGTTATACACTTTCCAAAATGGTAAAGCAGAATTACTAAATAAGCCTGTCACGTGTATGGCTTAATTTCGAGTCATAAAACTGCCTGATTTCTATTTAAATTCACATTAAATGAGATAAAGACAATCAGGCTCAATTCAATCATCGATATGCATTAGATGTAAAAGATTAATTTCATCATCGTTAATTCTGCAAATAGCGCATAGTGATTAAAAAAACTGATTTTATTATTTTTTATGTCGGATAAGTTTTATTCAACGCAAATCTGCTTCGCTAATGAGCGCTAAATTTGCTATATTTGTCGTTTTTCTGCGACATTAATTTTTCGATAAATTATGAATACGGCAATACAAGCAGCTCTCGATCATGCAGTGCAATCTCTTCAAGCTGAAGGGGTCCTCCCATCTGACTTTAACAACAGCGGAAACTTAACGCGAACCAAAGACCGAAGCCATGGTGACTTCGCTTCGAATATTGCAATGATCGCGTCTAAAGCTGCAGGTATGAAGCCTCGTGATTTAGCAGAAAAAATTCTTGCTGCACTGCCAGAAGTTGCGGATATCAGTAAAGCGGAAATCGCTGGTCCTGGTTTTATCAACTTTTTCTTGAATGCAGACCAACGTTTTGCTGTTCTTGATGCTATTCAGGCACAAGCTAATGATTTTGGTCGTACGCAAGTTAATGCTACGAAAAAAATCCAAGTTGAGTTTGTCTCTGCGAACCCGACATCAAGCTTACATGTGGGTCACGGTCGTGGCGCAGCATATGGCATGACGGTTGCGAATTTACTTGAAGCAACTGGTGCTACAGTGGATCGTGAATACTATGTGAATGACGCTGGTCGTCAAATGGACATTTTAGCGACGTCTACTTATCTACGTTACCTTGAGTTAACTGGTCAAACATTAGTATTCCCTAAAAATGCTTACCAAGGCGATTACGTTAAAGAAATTGCACAAAGCATTATTGATCAAGACGACGATGCATATGTTCGCCCTGTAGCTGATGTTTTTAAAGATGTGCCAGAAGATGTGCAGTATGCTGAAGAACTTGATGCCGAAGGTAACAAGGTTGTAATTTCTGGCGATAAAGAAAAACACATTGATGGTCTAATTTTTAACTCGCAGACGTTAATAGGTGAAGGTTATCGCGTTTTTCATCAAGCTGCGTTAAAAGCAATTCTTGATGATATCAAAGATGATCTTGGTGAATTTGGTGTGACTTTCAACCAATGGTTCAGTGAAGCATCATTGACTGAAAAAATTGAAGAAGCATTACAAACACTTGATCAACGCGGCTTCCTCTATGAGAAAGATGGCAACATTTGGTTCAAATCAACAGAATTTGGTGATGAAAAAGACCGTGTTGTAAAACGTCGTAATGGCCAAACCACTTACTTCGCTTCTGACATTGCTTACCATCTGAATAAACTTCAGCGTGGTTATACTGACATTATTGATATTTGGGGTTCAGACCACCACGGTTATATCGCACGTGTAAAAGCGGCGATTGATGCGATGGGATATGACTCAAAAAAACTGACTGTGTTATTAGTACAATTCGTCAGCCTATGGCGCGGTGGTGAGATGGTTCAAATGTCATCTCGTTCAGGTCAATTTGTCACATTGCGTGATCTACGTAAAGAAGTCGGCAACGACGCTGCTCGCTTCTACTATGTCATGCGTAAGTCTGAACAGCACATCGACTTTGATCTAGATCTCGCGGTTTCTCAAAGTAAAGACAATGCGGTGTATTACATTCAATATGCTCATGCACGTATTTGTCGTATGCTAGAAAAAGCAAGCAGCTTGAACATCAACTTCGATGCGACCACTGCGCGTGGTTTTGCCGCAAAGCTTGAATTAGAAGCTGAAACTGAAATCTTAGCAAAACTTGCAGCATACCCTGAAATTATTGCACGTGCTGCAAACAGCCATGAACCGCATCAAGTAGGTAACTACTTAAAAGAACTTGCAGCATTGTTCCATGGTTGGTACAACGAAAATAAAGTACTCGGTGATGATGCTGATCTGACCCAAGCACGTTTGTTGTTATCGGTAAATGTTCGTCAAGTCTTGAAAAATGGTTTAGAGCTTTTAGGCGTTTCTGCACCTGAAAGCATGTAAGTCATCGAAGGTGAATCTTTTTAAAAGATTCACCTCTTTAGACTTTTATTATTGAAAAAAATGAGATAAAAACTCCATGTGATGGTAATCCAATTTTCCATTGCATGATCTTAAAATAAGAGAGGTTTCCAAGTGTTTGGAAAAACGCAGCGTGGTGTATCAGAAAGACCTAACAAACCTAAACAACCATTAATACCAAAATGGTTAGGTATGCTTGTTCTGATTTTAATTGTACTGAGTTTTGCCGTAGCCTTAATGCTATGGAAACCGTGGGCGCCAGTCCAACCAAAAAGCAATGATATTCAATCTGAACATTATCAAGAAGATACGAATAAAGATTATCGCTTCTACGATTTATTGCCTCAACAACAAGTGACTCCAATCCCCGATCAAGCTGTACCTGAAAATCAGCAAGTGAACACCGCACCTGTCATCGTGGAAGCACCTGTGGTTGCTGATGCTACAACGACAGAGGGTGAACTGATTGAAAATGCAGAACCTCAACCCGTAGCGAGTAGCTACCTTTTACAAGTCAGAAGTTATCCAGATCCAGATAGTGCTGATGCACGTCGTGCTGAAATTATTCTCAACGGCTTATCTGCAGATGTCATTAAAACCACGGAAGGCGGTCAAACCTGGTATCGGGTTGTCTCTGGACCTTATGACTCTCAAGAAGCTGCTGTCATCGCTCAGCAAACCCTACAACACAGCGGTATTGATTCAATCGTTGTAAAACGATAATCAAAAAAAAGGATGCGATTAGCATCCTTTTTTAGTCTAGAGCAAACCTAAAATTTTGCTAAGTAGCGTTGGATAAAAGAAATACACTCTGACGCATAAACTTTAGCTAAATCATGTTGTCCGTTCGGGATCACATTTAGCTCTGAATACTTAAAAGCGTGATTTAAATACTCACCTACTGCGACAGGACTAATGTCATCATCTCCGCCCCAGATTAATAGTACAGGACATTCAATTTCAGCAAGCCGTTCATCTAATTTGGTTTCATCATCAATAAACCAGTGCGGCACTTCATATTCATTTTGATATTCTGCACGCCAATCTTTAACATGAAATGGTGTTAAATCAACGCCACCTGACGTAGCGACCAACACCAAACCTTGAATCAATTTTGGATACCTCAACGCCGCTTGAACAGCAATGACCCCACCCATAGATTGAGCGATCAGAATACTTGGGCGCTGAAGATGATCAAATACATAATCTTGTAAATCTGACATTGAATTTACATGTGGATGATCAGGATATTCACCAAAACTGGGATAAGCAATGATGTGCGTGTCGTACTCAGATTCAAAATGTGATTGAACAGGTTTCCAAAATGCAGTACTGCCAGATGCTCCGGGCAGGAAGATTAATTTCACTGCCTGATCTGCCATCTTAATCACCACCCTTGATGACCGCTCGCTGATAAGCAGGTCTTTGTTTTATGCGTTTTACATACGCATGAATGTTCGGATATTTTCCATTTAAGCGCTCATCCATCGCGATTAAGGGAAAACTCATTTGGATATCTGCAAATGAAAACTGAGATATAAAAAATTCATGTTGCGCCAAATGCTGTTCTAAAAATTCAATATGTTCAGCGAGACGCGGTTGTATAAATCCATCAGTCACCCCATCAATAATTTTATTGGCAATTGGTCGAATCACAAAAGGTACTTTAGGAGGTACAAACGAGAGAACTAAGGTCATCACTAAAAGTGGCATTAATGAGCCTTCAGCGTAATGCATCCAATACTGATATTGTGTTAAGTCCGGCTGTGACTGGGGTTTAAATTGATGCTGAGTATCATAGCGATCTGCCAGATAGTCTAAAATCACCGCCGATTCTGCGATCACTAAATTATCATCAGTAATCACTGGTGATTTCCCCAAAGGATGAACCTTCTTCAATTCTGGTGGAGCGGCGTAAGTTGGCAATCTTTTATAATGTTGAATTTGGTATTCAGCACCCAACTCTTCTAGCGCCCAAATAATTCTTGAAGAACGTGATTTTTCTAAATGATGTAATGTCAGCATAAGACCACCTAATTTTATTTCTCTCTATATAGCCATTTTGAATAAAAAAAGACATCCTGCTTTACACAAAATGTCTTCTTTTTAGCTGTAAATTACAAAAATACAGAATGTTGATGCCTATTAAGTTGTCTATATTTAAATAATTGTTGTTTTAATTTCGACACTTCTGAGCATTGTTTTAGTAACGGGTGTTTTTTGGCACACATTTAAAACTTTTTCTTGTAGCGCTTCATCCAAGTTAGTTTTAAAACTTAAACGACGCTCAATCCATTCCTGCCCTTCCTTATTGGCTTTACAATCTGCCTCGACACTAAATTCGCCTAAATCCAGTCCTTTATGCTCAGCATACATCCGTAATGTAATCATTGTGCAGGAAATTAATCCTGAACAAATAAAATCATACGGTGCAGGCCCACGATCTAAACCTTGGAATGATTCAGGTTTATCGGTGAGAAATGTGTGCTGACCAGATTGAATCTCACCACCCCATTTTTCAGGTAGTGTGGTGACCTTTGCATTTGCGATCGTTGCCATTTTATTTTCCTTCTTTGTCTTATTATTTAGATGGACGCATGCTATCAGGCAATATCGGAGCTTTCAAACGCTCGCCTTGGTATGATGGAATTGACCCAAAACGAGGATCTTCTGCTATCCATTGATCACGTGCAATTTTGATTTCTTCTTGCGTACGTCCAACGAAATTCCACCATAATAAAATTGGTGATTCAAATGGCTCACCGCCCAAAAGCAGTACACGACTATTGTCATGGATCTCTACTTCCACATATTCTAGCCCTGGCTCTAAAATTACCATATTGTCTTCATCTAAATGATGACCATTGATGGTTGCTGTACCTTCAAGCGCCATAAATCCATATTCAAACTTTGGATTTAAAGGTAAACGTGCTTTTGTGGCTGCTTGCGCAAATAAATCAACACCTAAAAGCTCTGTATGTACTTTGACTGGTGATACTGTATTTAGATACTCACCGACCAATACCGTAAATTCGATACCTGACTGATTAACCACGGGTAATTCAGGATAGTGATTAAAAGCTGGTTCGATGGTAAGTTTGTCATCAGGCAATGCAATCCAAAGTTGGGCAGCATGCATTTTTGTTTCATTCGCTGGCGCGACTTCAGTATGTGAAATACCTCGACCTGCTGTCATGAGGTTGACTTGCTTGGGCTGAATCAGCTGATCTGTTGTCCCTAAGCTGTCGCTATGCAACATGGTCCCTTCAATCATCCAAGTAAAGGTTTGAAGACCAATATGTGGATGCGGACCAACATCTAGACCTTGTCCAGCTTCAAATGTCACAGGACCTGCATGATCTAAGAAGCACCATGCGCCAATCATACGCTTATGGCGACTTGGTAAAGCGCGTTTGATCACTGTTCCTTGACCAATTTCTGCACGGCGCAGTGGAAATTCCTGAATAAATTGGTTGGCGTGCTTTTCACAGTCTTCTGAATGAGACAATTCGGTATAAGTATTATTGGTCATGTTGTTATCCTAAAAGTTTGGCAAATGGCTATCTTTGTTATAGATATTAACAAGGTCATGCAAATTGAACCACCTTAGACTTAATACGCTGAATACTATGAGTAGGACAATTAGAGTTTTGTATGTATTAAAAATAGAATGCTTGCCCGCCCTTGATTTAATTGTTTTGGAAATAACTGCGATAAAGGATACTCATGCTCTAATGTATAAATAATTTTATCCAATCCAAATTGATCTGCTGTTAGATCAACCATATATCTACTTCTTACATTTAAAAGCCAAGCATGACTTTCTGTTTCCTTTATATTTTTTCCTAAAATATATTGAAATTCACCTTATCCTTTAGATTCTAAGTAAGTAGCAATCAAATTACTTGCCTTGCCACAACAAGAGTTTAGGAAATTTCTTAAAACAACGTTATTTGGGCTAATGACTTCCAATGCTTTACGTATTTTGACTAATTCTTCAAATATAGAATTCTTCTAAATTAAATTTTAGATAAAAAAATAGGAAGGACGCCTAAGCGTCCTTTTTTATTGGGGTATGTCTTGATTCAGATACTGCCGCTCACGCAGCGCTTGGGGTAATTCAAGCGGACAGCCATGCTGTCCGAAATCCCTCACTGCCGCGAGCATAGCTCTTGGCGTAATTTAGGCAAGAAACGTTGTTTCTTGAAAGCCCTAAATTACTCCCATTCAATCGTAGCTGGTGGTTTAGACGATACGTCATAAACAACACGTGAAACTTCTGCAATCTCGTTCATGATACGAGTAGAGATTTTATCAACAAGATCATAAGGAAGATGTGCGAAACGAGCCGTCATAAAGTCAACCGTTTCAACCGCACGAAGTGCAATCACCCATGCATAACGACGGCCATCACCGACTACACCCACAGATTTTACTGGTTGGAATACAGCGAATGCTTGTGCAGTTTTATCATACCAACCACTTGCACGAAGTTCTTGCATGAAGATGTCATCGGCTAAACGAAGAATATCAGCATACTCTTTCTTCACTTCACCCAAAATACGAACACCAAGACCTGGTCCTGGGAATGGATGACGATAAAGCATCTCAAATGGAAGACCTAAAGTTGTACCCAAACGGCGTACTTCATCTTTAAATAAATCACGAATTGGTTCAACCAATTCAAAAGCGAGATCTTCCGGTAAACCACCCACGTTATGGTGTGATTTAATCACATGCGCTTTACCTTGTTTGCTTGCAGCAGATTCAATCACATCAGGATAAATCGTACCTTGCGCAAGGAAGTTCACGCCATCAAGCTTACGTGCTTCTTCAGCAAATACTTCGATGAACTCACGACCAATGATTTTACGTTTTGCTTCAGGATCAACTTCACCTGCCAAAGCGTCAAGGAAACGTTGTTCAGCATCAGCACGAATCACACGGATACCCATGTTTTTCGCAAACATTTCCATCACTTGATCCCCTTCATTTAAACGAAGAAGACCATTGTCAACGAATACACATGTCAATTGATCGCCAATTGCTTTGTGAAGCAATGCAGCCACAACAGATGAATCTACACCACCTGAAAGACCAAGAAGAACCTTCTGATCACCAATCTGTTCACGTAATTGTTCAACACGTAAATCAATGATGTTTTCAGAATTCCATAGGCTACGGCAACCACAGATCTTTTGTACAAAGTTCTCAAGTAACTCTTTACCTTTAGCAGTATGTGTTACTTCAGGGTGGAACTGGATACCGTAGAAACGACGAGATTCGTCAGACACCATTGCCACTGGGCAGCTTGGTGTACTTGCAGTAATTTGGAAACCTTCTGGAATTTGAGTCACTTTATCGCCATGACTCATCCATACTTTCAATTTGTCTGCTGAATCTTCAAGATCGCCAATTAAAGCATCACGTACTTTAATATCGACTTCAGCATAGCCAAACTCATGAACTGTACCCGGTTCAACTTTACCGCCCAACTGAGCAGACATCGTTTGTAAACCGTAACAAATACCCAATACTGGTACGCCTAAGTTAAACACAACTTCTGGCGCACGTGGGCTGCCTTCAACGTGAACACTCTCAGGACCACCTGAAAGAATAATCCCTTTTGGATTAAATGCGCGGATGTCCTCTTCCGACATATCAAAAGCATACATTTCAGAATATACGCCTGATTCACGTACACGACGTGCGATCAATTGGCTATATTGAGAGCCGAAATCCAAAATCAGGATACGATCTTCGGTAATTTGAGTATTGGTAGTCATGATAACAACTATGAAAGGCTAACGAAGGATTAGCGCGCTATTCTATCATTTTTATTAAGCTTACGCACACTATTCAAATCTCTCTATATTTCAATACATTATTATTAAATATTGTCTTTTTATTCAACAATTTCAGTCGATTGCTTTGATCATTCAAGCCTTTGAGTTACATTCAGATCACGATGCAGCAGGCGAATAATTCTGTCATTTCGCCTGCATTGCGTAATTGTCATTTATTTTTCAAAACGCTGATCGATACTCCATTGACCTGCACCATGCAATACGAGAAAGATTAGACCACCCGCCATAGCAAAGTTTTTCATGAAATGTATCGAATCTTCAGGTGTACCATGAAAAAGAAATGCGGTAACTAAACTGAAACCAGCTAAAGCTGCTGCGAATAATCGTGCTTGCACCCCAAACAACAGTGCTAAGCCTCCACCCAGTTCAACCAAAATGGTTATTGGCAATAATGCACCTGGCACACCCATCGCTTCCATATATCCAACTGTCGCGCTATAACCTGCGAGTTTGCCCCATCCCGCCACAATAAAGATATATGCTAAAAGGACACGTGCGACGAAGGTTAAAGTTGCATGCACTGTGGGTTGAGCAACAATTTTTTGAATCACTTGATTTGGATTAAACATTGGGTTGACCTATCTATGTTTTGTTTTTGGTAATGACCCTAGATTAGTAGCTTTTATTTTTAGGATAAATAATCAATATAAAGAATCAGCGTTGCATAATCAGAACAATAATTCACCTATAATTTAAATCAATTGACTACTGACATCAGCGCCGATGGCTGTTAGCATTTGAACACATTTTTGCTCAGTTCACCCCTCATGGATTTAATCGATTTTATTCTGCATGTAGATGATCATCTACTTGAATTTATTACCAATTATGGCATTTGGATTTACGGAATTTTATTCCTGATTATTTTCGTAGAAACGGGATTAGTGGTCATGCCTTTTCTACCTGGGGACAGTTTACTGTTTGCAGCAGGTGCGTTAGCAGCCTCAACAGGTGCAATGGATCCGTGGCTCTTGGGCATGTTGTTATTCACTGCGGCAGTATTGGGTGATACCTTAAATTATCATATTGGAAAATATATTGGACCACGCGTTTTTGAGATTGAATCTCGATTTATCAATAAAAAACATTTGGTTTATACGCAAAAATTCTTCGAAAAACACGGTGGTAAAACCATTATTTTTGCGCGTTTTGTCCCATTCGCGCGTACATTTGCACCCTTCGTCGCTGGTGCAGGAAGCATGAACTACAAATACTTCATTACTTACAATGTCGTTGGTGCTTTCTTGTGGATTTCTTCGTTTATCACCTTGGGTTATTTGTTCGGCAATATGCCGATCGTGAAAGACAATTTCACCCATTTAATTTTCGGAATCATTATTCTAAGCGTATTGCCGGGGATCATTGGCTTTATTCGCCACAAGTTTTTCCCAAAGAAAAATCCCGAAATGATGTAATGATCTTAAGCTTCAAAAAAAGCAGATTCTCCACCAAGAATCTGCTTTTTTTTATCACTACAAAATATTGAATGGCTTAGAAAAATCCAATAATGACAGGTAACATACTGAGCATAAGTAACATGGCAGAACCTTTGTATAAGCGATCTGCGCTGACCACCGTCTGATTCCCTGCCAAGACTTTACGACCAAAATACATCCAAAATAAAGCACATGGAATTAAACATAAGGTGAATACACCCAAAACTAAAAAATAGTTTTGAAAAGAATCCCAAGTCCATGCTGGAAAAATACCAACTGCAAACAAAATAGATTTTGGATTTTTCAGAGTCGATTTAAAAAGATGACTGCGACTCATTCGAATGTTTTTTTGGCTCAATTGCTTAAGGTGTGAAGCTTTCCATAAATGAAAAGCCATCCAAATCACATAAACTGCACTCACCAAATGTAAGATATGAATCAGCATTGGCCAAATTGGTAGGGTTAAATGCACCAACAGTGCCCAAATGCTAATGCCGTAGATATAACCCAGTAACTCAAGAGGTACGAAATAGAATGCTTTTAATACACCATGGTGATGTGCTGCGCTAGCCAATAATGCATTGGTTGGACCGGGAATAAGTAATACCGCGAACACTGCAAAAATATAAAGCCAACTTTCTACCATAGATTAAAATCAGAGATTTAGAGGAGGCACACCTTAAACGAAAAACGAATTTAAAGACAAGTTTTTAAAGTGAAGAAATGATGAATGTCACGTCTATTTTCAGTTAATAATTTTATAAAATATTCATTTTAATAAATTTACATTGAAACATTTTGCTAAAAAAAAGCTGCTCAAGCTCAGATTGAACAGCCCTTTTAAATTAGTGAGCTTGCTGTTGACGCTTAGGAACATAAGGACAATTTTTAAATGTTGCCGCTTGTGAGATCGCATCTTGCTCACCATATAATCGCGACAATTCAGTATTTTTAGTATTCGATGACTGTCCCATATTGACGGAAACTGAAGGACCAAAGCCCCAACCGCCACGGCCCCAGCCACCACCAACACCTAGACCAACGCCAACACCTGTACGTTTAGGCGGTTGTACACCATTATTGATGTACTGTTGAATACGATTGAATTCAGCACCAAGTTGTACACAGTTCAATGCTTGATATTGCGTCGGGGAAACATAACTCGGTTTAACCGTCGTCGCACAAGCAGTCATCAATACAGCAACCGTACCGACTGCACCAAGTTGCATGACCATTTTCATCGCGCGTGAGTTCATACTCTTCTCAAATCTTATTTATTCTCGATTTCATTGAACAATGATTGGTAGGCCTGCGTCAATTTATGATCTGTATTTAAATAGATTAACGGCATATTTTTATGATGAGACTCTTTCATCAATACCGACGGTGGCAACATCGCATTGAGCACAGGTAGTTGCTCATCTCTGAGCTGCTGTACCACTTCACGAGGAAGTTTTGCTTGCGCTTGAAACTGGTTAACGACGATACCTTCAATTTCCAAGCGATCATTATGATCATCTTGGGTTTCCATGATGTTTTCGATCAACGTGTTTAAAGCACGCTTAGAAAAGACATCACAATCAAATGGAATCAACACTCGGTCTGCTGCAATTAATGCCGACAAAGTAAAAAAATTAAATGCAGGCGGTGTATCGATATAGATCCGATCATAAGTCCCTGCTAGATGCTGAATCGCATCACGCAGCTTATAAATTTTATGTTTGGATTCGAGGCTATGCTCTAAAGCACCAAGCGAGGGACTTGCAGGCAAAACATCGAGAGATGGGAATGGTGACTGATGTATATAGGCTTCTAAGCCTTTATTTTTATTTTTGAGTAAATTTCCAATGGCTTGACCAATCAAACCTTTGCTCGACTGATTCGCCAATACATCTTCGAAAAAATTTTCAATATTGGGTTCTAGTGCAGGTTTATCGGCATTATAAGTCGCATCATCCCCCAATAGATACTGACTGGAATTGGCCTGAGGATCGAGGTCAATGACAAGTGTCTTAAAACCCTGATGTGCACTCAGTGCAGCCAAGTTTACTGTAATACTGGATTTACCAACGCCACCTTTTTGATTAAACACCACACGTGTACGCATCATTCCCTCTAGGCTCAATTCATTCTATGAATCAAGTTTAACCTAGAGGGGTGAGAGCCTAAGCGATTGTGTCTAACAATTAACCGAAAGTTGGCTTAATCATCACAATGCCAATAATGGCCATAAATGCGACACAACTAATCAGTACCCCCGCACGACGTTGAATTAACAGTACAGACGCATCTTGGCGGTATGCTTTAATTAATGAAGATAACATTACGATCACTAAGACCACTTTGGCATAGAACCAAGGCTGAACTTGAAAATTATTCAAAAACAATAAAATCAAGCCTGTCCCAATGACCAAAGTAAATGCCAAATGTTGAAGCGCAACATAAGCCTTACGTCCTTTCGGATTGGGTTGTTGATTTTCGACGCCAAAATATAAGGTTGTCGCACGTGCTAATACAGCAATGATCAACAAGAGCAAACTCGACATATGCACGATTTTAATGACTAAGTGTGTATCCATTTCAGCCACTCTCCTACTTTTAAAATTTAAGCTTTCGGTGCATGCGCACATTCAGGACTATTTGGCGCTTTACCAGTCCATTCAGTTGGCACATAAGCATGAATCGCCAAAGCATGAATCTTTCCTGGACTCAATAGGTCACCCGCCAGTGCATATACTTTTTGATGGCGTTGTACTAAACGTAAGCCTTGAAACACTTCACTTACAACAGTGACTTTAAAATGCGATTCTTTACCAGGAAAATAGCCACCATGACCTGATGACTCATTCACCACGTCCAAGTGCACAGGAGACAATTGTTGTAAACGCTCAATTAATTGTTGCTCTAAAGTCATGCTTACATTCCACACGCATTCATTGGTTGCCAGCAGTATACCGTGAAGTTTTAGAATAAAAAGTAAATAAACTACACCGCCATTGGAGAGTTTCGCTTTAATCTTGAGCTTAAGACCAATCAAAAATTAAGCGAAATACATTGAAATGCTTTAATTTTATTCAATCACACGATATTTTTTTATAAAGTTGTTGACCCTGATTTTTCATGCTGTATTATACACGGCATGCGGGAATAGCTCAGTTGGTAGAGCATAACCTTGCCAAGGTTGGGGTCGGGAGTTCGAGTCTCCTTTCCCGCTCAAAATTTTTTCATTCAGTTTTTTCACTTAAAAAATTGATAGACTCCGCGGGAATAGCTCAGTTGGTAGAGCATAACCTTGCCAAGGTTGGGGTCGCGAGTTCGAGTCTCGTTTCCCGCTCCAAATTCAAAAAGCCCTGATCGAAAGATTGGGGCTTTTTTCTTGTTGATTTTATTATATTTTTTAAAAACTCTTCTTCCTTTGTTATTCGATTCAATAAAAAATATTCTTAATGTAATTTGTATTTTGTGACCAAGATGTGACCATAGCGTGCCCACAACAAAAAAAATGGTCTCAATTGATCTTAAATGTCCTCAATCGATCACCACTTTCAGAGCTTTTTTGAAGGCAAAAAATCACCCTGTTCTCTTCCAAACAAGGTATTTTTTACCAAATGATCAATAATTTGTGACCATTTCACTTTTTGATGTGACCATTTGTGACCAAACTACTGACTAACAGATTGTTCTTTATTGTCTTTTTCAAAAACAAATAAATCCCCTACCTGTACATCCAAATAATCACAAATTCGATCGATGGTCTCCAAATCAATTCGAGTCAATTCGCCATTATAAAGCTTATGCAAAGTTGTCTTATTAATGCCTGTACCACGAATTAAGTCAGCTACACGCATTTTTCTTTCAGCCAACAATATTGGTAGCTTACAAATAACCATTAATTTTTCCTCTAATACAATGAAAATTTAATTGCATTTAATTAAATTTGAGGTTATTTTAGGTCTAAGGATGAAAAATTCCTTACATCCGATGAATTACGCTAGGAATACAATTATGTCATATACCTATCTCACAGCCCAGCAACTGGCTGAAAAAATCCAGTACGACGCTCGTACCATTCGCAACCAGCTGAAGGACAGTGTCTTTATTGAAGGTGTTCACTACATCCGTCCTTTTGGTGGCCGCAAAATTCTTTTTGTTTGGGAACGTATTGAAACTGAAATGCTTAAATTCACTGGTTTAAGCATGGATGCTTTGCAATAAGGCTTAGGAGGTTTAACTGATGGCTACCATCCGGGAACGAAGTGGCAAACTGATTGCCGACTTTCGCTACATGGGCATTCGTTGCAGAGAAACAACCAATCTTGAAGACAATGCCTATAACCGTCGCATTTTGAAAAAACGTCTCGAACAGCTTGAGGCAGAAATCACACTGGGCACTTTTGAATACGAAAAGTACTTTCCAAAAAGTAAACGTGTCGATGATTTTAAGGAAAAAAGAAGTCAGCAAATCGCTGTACAAACTAGGGTTCCTCTTTTTAAAGAGTTTACTGAATTGTGGTTTAAGCAGAAACAAGTTGAATGGAGAACCTCATACCAGCAAAAGGTTTCAATTGTAATCAAAAACTATTTGATTCCTGCTTTTGGTAATCAGGTTCTCTCGAAAATCAAGAAGTCAGACTTGCTGAACTTCCGTGCCTCTCTCGCCAAAGTGACACACGGAAAAGATCAGACAAGTCTAAAAGCATCGAGGATCAATCAAATCATGACGCCTTTACGTATGATACTCAATGATGCGGCTGAACGATACGAGTTTGAGTCGCCTTATAAAAATATTAACAATCTGAAGGAAAGCAAGATTGAAGTCACACCTTTTTCTCTGGAAGAGGTGCATAAAATTCTTACCACAGTGCGTGAAGACTTCCGCCCCTATTACACCATTCGCTTTTTTACGGGTATGCGTACCAGTGAAATCGATGGTCTGCAATGGAAAAATATCGACTTACAACGTCGTGAAATCCATATCAGAGAAGCGTTAGTGAATGGTGTGCTTGGTGGAACCAAAACTTATGGTTCTGACCGTACCATCCAAATGAGTGATCGGGTTTATCAGGCCTTTCTACAACAGAAAAGCTTAAATAATGGCAAATCAGAGTTTGTATTCTGCAATCGTGACGGTGGACCTCTCGATTACCGTCTGGTGAATAAACGTGTCTGGCATCCGATCTTGCGCTTTCTAGGATTGAAGCCTAGAAGAGCCTATCAAACACGTCATACCGCAGCAACACTCTGGCTGTCGGCGGGAGAGAATCCGGAATGGATCGCACGTCAATTGGGGCATTCAACGACTGAAATGCTATTCCGGGTCTATAGCCGTTACATCCCCAATGTTACGCGTCGCGATGGCAGTGCTTTTGAAGCCATGCTGGAAAAACTAAATACAGAGGAGCTTGCACATGAATAGTAAAGCTTTCTTTGGTGGTGTGGTCGTCAGTCCTGAAGCAGATATGGTCGCTCGTGAATTAATCCATGAGCTACACATTCCCAAACTGCACAATCTGGCATTTTTGCTGGAGATCAACAAATGCTTCGATGATCACCAGGCGTTGAGACTCTGGTTACAGCGAATGTTGGATGAAGGGCAAGCCCATTACGATGACTTGGCCCAACAGGCCCGTCTCCGCTTAATGAGTCTCGCTCACTAATAAAACAAACACAGACAGAAGGTCATCCAATCGATGACCTTAGCCCCTCTATATCTATAAAAAGGTGAACACATGCATAAAGATATTTCAATTTGGATGCCACTCTATATTGGCGACCTACAGGCAAAATTTGCACGAATGACGGCAGAACAAATTGGTGCGGCACTGCTGTTAATGATGGATTTCTGGAAAAATGGTGCCATCCCTCATGACCTAGCTACTGTATGTAGCATCACGAAATTACCTCAGCACACCAAGGCTAAAACTTTGTTGAATACGCTGATGGCTCTGGAATTGTTTGAAGTCGAGTCTGAGCAGATTCATTCAAGTTTTTTAACCAGTTTAAAAAGCCAGGCATTGCAAAATCAGCAAATGAAATCTGATAAAGCTAAAAATGCAGCTCAAGCACGCTGGAATAAATCCGCAAGTAATGCTCAAGCATCAACCAAGCAACGAAAAGTAAATGCTCAAGCAGCTCCTGAGAAGAGCTCGAGTATTACTCAAGCCATGCTTGAATCATGCCCTTCATCTTCATCTTCATCTTCATCTTCATCTTCATCTTCATCTTCATCTTCAAATTTTGAAGAAAAAAATGAGAGTTTTTTAGAAAATTCAAAATGGATTTAGGAGATCAGCCATGGATACCATGCTTAAAACACTCCAGTTTCGCGCAGAAACAATAGAAACACTCTGCCCTACCCATCATATACCCCTGATGGAAATCGCCGGTCACAGGCTCTGTAAATTGTGTGCCAAAGAAACCGTCCATCACTCACATGCAGCCTATGCAGATGAGCTGCAACAGCGATTGCTACAACAGAAAATTAAAAATTCAGGGCTCAATAAACGTTACCTGGATCGTGGCTTCAAGAATTATGTAGTTGCATGCCCTGCACAAGACGATACCATCAAACTATGTCAGGCCTTTGCACAGCAGATTATTTCTGACCACAACCCGAACATGTTGATGATTGGTACACCGGGTACAGGTAAAACCCATCTGAGTGCATCAATTATTCGCAACATTCTGCATAATAGTACAAAATCTGCACGCTACTATACCAGTGCAGAAATCGCTCAAAAAATGATGGATACCTGGTCAGATGCTTCACGCTCTGAGAAAGAAGTTATCGACCATTTCTCCAGTTTTGATTTATTGGTGATTGATGAATATGGCCTGCATGACCGGCATGAAAAACGCCTGGAGATGGTGCATAAGATCTTATATAGTCGTTATGACAATATGAAATCTACCCTGCTGATTTCCAATTTCACAGTCCAAAATATGCAGCGGGATTTAGGTGTCCGATTATGGTCACGATTACATGAAAACAATTTGATTGTAGTACCGTGTTATTGGGATGATCGACGAATAAGCGGATAGCCAAACTCTTTGCTCAAGCCAATTATCTTCCGAGATAATTGGCTTTCTTTCTAAAGATTCAGAACATCTAACCCAGCAGATAACTCTCGGTTTCCACAATCAATATCCTATTAAGTTTGAACGGCTTTGTTGCACAAAGATTTCATAACTATATGATTTTAAAAGTTTTGATTATTTTTTGATCCAAAATTAAATTTATTTAAATCAGATGCTTACATATTTATGCAACAAAGCCACTCAAGAATACTAGTGAAGAAATCCGTAGGTGCAATACCTTGCTCTTTAAGGATTGAATAAGATTTTTCTTTAAGGGCTTCATCGATCCTGAAGTTAACAGTAGCCATCATATTTCCCAGTTATTTAATGTACTAGGAGTACTGTAATGCAAATTGCATTACAAGTCGACTTCGTATAACCGCCATTATGTTAAATAGAGGAGGATACTTAAGTGACTGTATATTATGCTTATGATTAATCACTACTTAGAATAGAAATGCATGAGAAACATTAGAAATTGGGTTACAGAGGAAATACAGTCTCCATCGTCCCAAATATATCTATTTTTTTATAAAAACATATTTATCTTTATAATCCCAACAATTATTTTTTGGTCGCTCATATTGTTTTTTAATCCATATCTTATAACTCCTATATCAAAGCTGCCAATTCATCTAGATAGTCCTACTTTTGATATAAAACAGGGAAGAATGACATCTCTAATTTTGGTTGAAGATAAGAAAAAATACTTAGCTAATTGTGCATATTTACAAAGTGAAAATGAAAGTTTTTGCGAGATCAAAAAATTGAAAAATATAATAAAAATAGAGGGCGAAATAATTGATACTAAATCAGTTTCAAAATCTAATATTTTGATAAAAAAAATTATTTTTCAGAAAACCACCTCAAATGATAATTTTGTATTTATTACCGATCCAGATGGAAGTAAACGCTGGGAGAAATCTTTAGTATTTCCGATTTATGTAACACGTTTTTTATTAATCCTATCTATTCTCTTTATTTCATTTTTTGTCTTAAAAAGAAGTTTAAATCGTCAGCGATGTTAAGATTCCCTAAAATTAACATAATACACGTTATACGAAGTTGAAAAGTTGAGAATATATTCTTGATTTTTATGTTTTTTTAAATTTAAGACCTAGGCTGGTGCCTAGGTTTTTTTTGTTATTCCCAAGTAGAAATGTCCTACCTAATAACCAAATAGAAATGTCCTATACAGACATTTCCAAGTCAAGCACAGGATTCAGATTTCGTTGTTGAATTGCTGTTTTCTGTGCTCGTCTACGTGGCATAGATTGAGAATGACTTCGTTTGTTTTGCTGTTCTAGTTCTTCATGCTGTTGCTGGATATGGGCCAAGACTGAACTCAAACGTTTATTCTCAACAATCTCTCGCTGGTTCAGCTGACTTAATTTATCGAAGATGCTGTAATTGATTTTTCTTCCCTGATATTCAATGGCGACCGTACCGTCTGGGTATTCTAGAAATTCAATATATTTACCCATGAGACTCTGGTTTTCTTCTTTATTTTCCAGCAGATAGACGCATTTATCATAAGTAATCGTCAGGCTATTCGTGACTCTGCGAGGTTCACGCCAAGTAAAAATATCATCTAACTCTTCGGCTGTTTCCATGATAGGCCGATGTAGATTCTTAGGATTAAAAGCCATCTTGGCGAACTTCTGATTGAACTGCTCAATGAAGCAGGGTAGCCAGACATTAGCTTGCTCAATCGAACAGATGCCTTTCAGGCGCATCTCCTTGATCAGACGGTCCTGAAGCGTTCTGTTGGCCCGTTCTACACGGCCTTTTGCCTGTGGTGAATTAGCGAAGATAATATCGATATTCAGGGTGCTGAGTACGCGCCCAAACTGGGTAATCTTGGTGTCTTTCTTGCTGCTTTGATTCACCCTGAAGACTGAATGTTTGTCGCTGTAAAATGCCAACGGCTTACCATGCTGCTCAATATACAAACGTGTTGAAATCATATAGTCAAAGGCTGATTCTGATTCACAGAAGCGTAAATGCTGCAATTTTCCTGTGGCATCATCGATAAACACCAGCAGACAGCATTTAGCAGCGCGTCCTTCAAACCAGTCATGGTGTGAGCCATCAATTTGGATCAGTTCACCAAAGCAATCCCGGTTGTAACGAGGCTGATACGGTCGTTTCAGGCGCTTGGATCGAGGCATCCATAAGTCAGCTGCAATCATCCAAGAACGCAGGGTTTCTACTGAAAGATCGAATCCATGTACGGTGGTGAGCTTTTCATGCGCTAAAGTGGGTCCGAAACCATGGAGTTGGTCAGAAACAATATTGAGGCACTTGAGTCTGAGTTCTTCAGGAAGTTTAGAATTGCTGATTTGGCCACGACCGGCATGGGCTAATGCAGCTGGACCTTGGGCTTTGTATTTCTGCAGTAAGCGTCTGATCTGACGTTCTGAAATATGAAGTAGCTGAGCAGCCTGGGATTGAGTTATGCGTTGATCGCAGATTTCCTGCAAGACCGACAATCGTTTAAGTTCTTTATCCGACATAGACACCAACATATCAAACCGTCCGCTAAGAAAATTGCAAAAGTGCATATTCTAAAAGCGGACATTTTTACTTTGGAGAAACCGGACATTTCTATTTTGGGCTTACATTTTTATTTCGTATAACAGCCATTATGTTAAATGGAAGGAAGCAAAATAAGTTAACATTTTGCTTCCGGCCACACTAAGCTAGAGTTTTATTTAAATAAAGCTATTTAGTAATCATTAAATTAATTAAAATCTAAATCTAACACCAGCTCCATATAACCAACCTTTCTCAGAGTTTGATTCTATTTGCCACGACGTTTCATCATTACCTTTTGAATACTCATAGGCAATGTCGATATACGGCATGATCTTTTTACTGATTTCATAGCGAGTTTCAAACCCTGCGGTTGCACTGCTTAAACCAGTTTTTTTCGCATATTTAGAGTCATCACTAAAGATAGCATCCAACTCTAAATAAGGTTGAATAATCAACTTTTGCGTAATCAGAAAATCACGTTCCGTTTCTAGGCTAAAGCCCGCATAATTGTCTTCTCCCGCATAGAGATAAGCATCAGTTTCAAAGAAATATGGCGCCATACCATGTAAGCCAATCACCGCATCAACATTTTCTTCGGTGTCTTTGCGATGATCATTGAGTTCAACTTTTTCACTACGATAACGTGCACCAATCTGTGCATCCCAAAAGTCTGAAATCATACGGCTATATAAAAGTTTGGCATCATAATGTGCATCATGCGATTCTTCTTTATCGGCATGAATTTTAATAAAAACCTTATTTTCATCTGTGCCAATACGGGTTTCAAACTCTGACTTTAAATCACCTGTGCCATCTTCATTGACAAGCCACTTATTGTCCACTGTCGTAATCGCATAAATTTGCGCACCGTGTTCTGAGCGATGATCATAATGCGAACTCTGCTGAGCATTCGCATCTGGTACATGATGTAAATGATTAACCGTAGATGTTGCCTGATGTTGTGCCTGATTCATTTGGCTATGGTTCATTTGAGAGCGATCCATTTGCATCGGCTGATTTTGACTAGAAGATGTAGCAACTGTCATTTTTTCAGGCGCACTATGATCTTCACCATTATGTGCCAAACTCACTGCACTGACCATCAACAAAGAGCTTGCTAAAACAGTTTTAGAAAAAAGATTAATGGTGCGCATGTTGATCTCCTTTCTGTACTTTTTGATCTTGCTGTTTCTCTGTTGATTTGTGATGCATTGGCTGATGACCTGCATGTTGATGGTTCATCGGTGCTGAATGTGCAGCATGATTCATTTTCCCCATCATCTGCATGTGTTGTGCATGCTCTTGTGGAGAATGCTGTGAATGATCCATCTCAGACATCGCTTGATGATTCATTGATGGTACATTTTTTCCATCAGTCTGAGCAGTTGAATGATGCCCTTCGTGCGCCAAACTTAAGCTTGTTAAACTCAATACCGCAACAGAAACAAACGCTTTAAATACAAAATTAGTGATGTGCATGTCCAGCTCCTTTTTGCTCAGTTACTTGGTGAGTTTGAGTCGAATTTGTACCTTGAATTGGCGTTGTAGACACTTGTTCATCGCTAACATTTGCCACGATCAACTTGTTCATCATTCCTGCACTCATGTGATACAACAAATGACAATGGATTGCCCATTCGCCCAACTCATCCGCAGTTAATAAAGCAGTCACTGTTTTACCCGGTGGTACAATCAATGTGTGTTTATTCGGCATATCTACCGACTCTTGACCATTCTCCAACTGCATAAACATGCCATGTAAATGCATGGGGTGCGCCATCATACTGTCATTAATAAATTTGATACGGATACGCTCGCCATACTTCACTTTTAATGGCTCAGCATCGCTGAATTTTTTACCGTTAATCGTCCAAATATAACGCTCCATAGTACCGCCCAAACGCACTACTAATTCACTGCTAGCTTCACGAGTATCTTTTTGCGGTTCTAAAGATTTTAAATCACTATATTGCAAGGCTTTATTGCCCGCAGGTGTAGATGCATTTGCCCAACCATAAACCACTTGATCATTTTCTTGTGGTTTTGCTG
>NZ_VPEE01000036.1:0-25587 GCF_013417345.1 Acinetobacter sp. YH16032
CTGCGACTGATGGTCCAATGCCACAAACTCGTGAACACATCCTTCTTTCTCGCCAAGTAGGTGTTCCATACATCGTTGTATTCTTAAACAAATGTGACCTTGTAGACGACGAAGAGCTTCTTGAGCTAGTTGAAATGGAAGTTCGTGAACTTCTTTCTACTTATGACTTCCCAGGTGATGACACTCCAGTTATCCGTGGTTCTGCTCTTGCTGCACTTAACGGTGAAGCTGGTCAGTTTGGTGAAGATGCAGTTGTTGCTCTTGTTGAAGCGCTTGACACTTACATCCCAGAGCCAGTACGTGCTGTAGATCAGGCATTCTTGATGCCAATCGAAGACGTATTCTCTATTTCTGGTCGTGGTACAGTAGTAACTGGCCGTGTAGAAACTGGTATCGTTAAAGTAGGCGAAGAAGTTGAAATCGTAGGTATCAAAGACACAGTTAAAACGACAGTAACTGGTGTTGAAATGTTCCGTAAACTTCTAGACGAAGGTCGTGCGGGCGAGAACTGTGGTATCTTATTACGTGGTACTAAGCGTGAAGATGTACAACGTGGTCAAGTACTTTCTAAACCAGGTTCAATCAAGCCACACACTAAATTCGATGCAGAAGTATACGTACTTTCTAAAGAAGAAGGTGGTCGTCACACTCCATTCCTTAACGGTTACCGTCCACAGTTCTACTTCCGTACAACTGACGTAACTGGTGCGATTCAATTAAAAGAAGGCGTTGAAATGGTTATGCCTGGTGACAACGTAGAAATGTCAGTAGAATTAATCCACCCAATCGCAATGGACCCAGGTTTACGTTTTGCGATCCGTGAAGGTGGTCGTACAGTTGGTGCTGGTGTTGTTGCTAAAGTAACTGCATAATAGAAGTACAAACGAAAACCGAGAGTTTCGATTCTCGGTTTTGTTATAGGTCAGTAGTTCAATTGGTAGAGCGTCGGTCTCCAAAACCGAATGTTGCGGGTTCGAGTCCCTCCTGGCCTGCCAAATTATTTTTGATAAAAAGCTTGATGCTGGCTAAACTGGTCATATAATAAGTCGCGAATTCAACGACGAGTACAAAAATGTCGAATGATAAATCGCGTGACGCATTAAGCGACGCGCCAATTCCTCAAAGAAACAATTCCGCTGAAGTCGTTAAATCTGGTTCACCAGTTGACGTGATTTTATGGATTATTGCATTGGCATTACTTGCTGGTGCACTTATGGTAAATCAACATCTTCCAGCATATTGGGTTCCCGCAAACAATATTTGGGTGCGTGTTGGGGTAATTTTGGCTTGTATCGTTGTGGCTTTAGGTTTATTATACGCCACCCATCAAGGCAAAGGCTTTGTTCGTTTGTTGAAAGACTCGCGCATTGAACTGCGTCGAGTGATTTGGCCAACAAAGCAAGAAACAGTAACTGCATCATGGCAAGTGTTACTTGTTGTTGTAATCACCGCTATTGGTTTATGGTGTTTTGATTACATTATTAGTTGGTTGATGAAGTTTATTATCGGGTAAAAGAGCTATGAAACGTTGGTACATTATTCATGCCTATTCAGGTTATGAAAAACAAGTGATGCGTTCGCTTAATGATCGAATCCAGCGTAGCGCTGTTGCCGATAGCTTTGGTGAAGTCCTTGTTCCTACCGAAGAGGTGGTAGAGATGAAGGATGGTAAGAAACGTAAGTCAGAGCGTAAATTCTTTCCAGGCTATGTGTTAGTTGAAATGGAAATGAATGACGATACTTGGCACATTGTTAAAGAATGTCCAAAAGTGCTCGGATTTATTGGTGGTACGGCAGAAAAGCCTGCTCCAATTACGCAAAAAGAAGCTGACGCGATTCTTGCACGTGTACGCAATACTGGCGAAGCACCTCGTCCTAAGACAATGTTCGAGCCAGGCGAAGAATTATTGGTTACTGATGGTCCATTCACAGACTTTAAAGGTGTGGTGGAAGAAGTTCAGTACGAAAAGTCACGCTTAACGTTGACGATTAATGTATTCAATCGACCAACTCAAGTTGAATTGGAATTTCGACAAGTCGAAAAAACAATTTAATCTGAATTGGTTGAAAACGCCCGATTTGATTAATCGGGCATTGTTGTTGTAACGGTATCGTTACTTGTAAATATTGGGGAGCCTTAATCGGCGTTTGTACCCAGAGGTAATTGAAATGGCTAAGAAGATTGACGGCTATATCAAGCTGCAAGTTCCAGCTGGTAAAGCGAATCCATCTCCACCAATCGGTCCTGCACTAGGTCAACGTGGTGTAAACATCATGGCATTCTGTAAAGAATTCAATGCTGCTACACAAAAACTTGAAGCTGGTCTTCCGATTCCTGTAGTGATCACTGTGTACAACGACAAGTCGTTCACATTTATCATGAAAACTCCGCCTGCTGCTATTCTTCTTAAGAAAGCTGCTGGTATCCAAAAGGGTTCAGCTGTACCTAACAAAACTAAAGTTGGTAAGTTGACTCGTGCTCAATTAGAAGAGATCGCGACTACTAAAGAACCAGATTTAACTGGTGCTGACTTAGACGCGCGTGTACGTACCATTGCTGGTTCTGCACGTTCTATGGGCTTGGAAGTGGAGCTTTAAGACATGGCTAAATTAACTAAACGTCAAAAAGCGATTGCAGCTGCTGTAGAAGCGAACAAAGTTTATACTTTGGAAGAAGCTGTAGCAGTACTTTCTAGCCTTCCAGCTGCTAAATTCAAAGAATCTTTGGATGTAGCTGTAAATCTAGGTGTTGATCCTCGTAAATCTGACCAAGTTGTTCGTGGTGCGACTACACTTCCTGCAGGTACGGGTAAAACTGTACGTGTAGCTGTGTTTGCTCAAGGCGCTGCTGCTGAAGCTGCTAAAGCTGAAGGCGCGGACGTAGTTGGTTTTGATGACCTTGCTGAAAGCATTCAAGCGGGTAACCTTGACTTTGACGTAGTGATTGCTGCTCCAGATGCAATGCGCGTTGTAGGTAAGTTAGGTACAATCCTTGGTCCACGTGGCTTAATGCCAAACCCTAAAGTGGGTACTGTAACTCCTGACGTAGCAACTGCAGTTAAAAATGCAAAAGCTGGTCAAGCACGTTACCGTGTAGACAAAGCGGGTATCATCCATGCTGCGATCGGTCAAGTAGGTTTCACTGCTGAAGCTGTTCGTCAAAACGTTGAAGCTCTTGTAGCTGACCTTAAGAAAGCAAAACCTGCAACTTCTAAAGGTGTTTATATCAAAAAGATCACTTTAAGCTCAACTATGGGTCCTGGTCTTACTATTGATGTAACTAACGTTTCTAACTAAGTTTAACTTAGACAGAATTTTAAAGCCCTGAGTAAGATTTGAAGCGCTGCTTCAAATCTTACGCAAGATACCGGTTTTGGATTTCTTGCGAACTTAGGCAAACTTTGAATTGGTAAATGAGAATTTATCAGCGTCAAAGACCTCAGGCGAGGGGAGTTTTATACTTCGCTCTTAATATTCCAGCCTGCGTAGATGCGGTGGTGTGATTTAGTTCATCCTCCGCGTGTTGACTCAGTGATGAGTTAACGAACTGGGAGTGTACTTCGCGTGAGTACATAGATCACCGTTAGGAGGTTTTACAATGGCTCTTCTTATCGAAGACAAAAAACAGATCGTAGCTGAAGTTAACGCTGTTGCTTCTACTGCTTTCACTGCTGTTGTTGCTGACTACCAAGGTTTAACTGTTGAGCAATTAACTGCTCTTCGTGTTGAAGCTCGTAAACTAGGTGTTACTACACGTATCGTGCGTAATACTTTAGCTAAACGTGCTCTTCAAGATACTCAGTTCGATATCTTGAACGACAACCTTGTTGGCCCAACAATTTTAGCTTTCTCGACTTCTGAAGACGACATGGGCGCAGCTGCTCGTTTGTTTGAAGAATTTGCTAAAACTAATAAAGCATTTGAACTTAAAGCTGCTGCATTCGATGGCAAGGTTTATCAAGGTGCTGAAGTTAGCGTAATCGCGAACCTTCCGAACCAAGAAAAAGCGCTTACTATGCTTGCAAATGTTCTTCAAGCTCCTATTTCGAAATTGGGTCGCCTTATTACTGCGCTCAAAGAGAAAAACGAGTCAGAAGCTGCTTAAGCTTAATAAATCAATTTCCACACCATTCAATATCCATTTGGAGTTATTCTCATGGCTTTAACTAACGAAGAAATCTTAAACGCAGTTGCTGAAAAAACTGTTCTTGAACTTGTTGAACTTATCTCTGCTTTTGAAGAGAAATTCAATGTATCTGCTGCTGCTGTAGCTGTAGCTGCTGCTCCAGGTGCTGGCGCTGCTGCTGCTGAAGAACAAACTGAATTCAACGTAGAGTTGACTTCTTTCGGTGCTAACAAAGTTGCTGTAATTAAAGCAGTTCGTGAAGCAACTGGTCTTGGTCTTAAAGAAGCTAAAGATTTAGTTGAAGGCGCTCCAGCTCTTCTTAAAGAAGGTGTTTCTAAAGAAGAAGCTGAAGAACTTAAGAAGAAACTTGAAGAAGCTGGTGCTCAAGTTACTGTTAAGTAATTTCGCCATGGGGTCAATATTAATTTGACCCCAAAAATTGGCTGATGGCTCTTGGGTCATCAGCCTTTTTGCGTTACAATTATCGGCTCGATTTTTGTTAACTTGGTGTAAAAATCATCAATACTAACTATAATTGAATAAAATCAAACGCTTACCAATATTTTTCCATGTTTAAAAATATTGTTAAGCGTTTTAATACCACTGAACATTGCAGCATTTGAACAAAGTGGTGGTCATATCGACCTGCGTAATTCCTTCTAGACCCGTTCTGCAGGCGGGTTTAGTTTACTTTCCGAGGACTCCAGATGGCATACTCATATACCGAAAAGAAACGGATCCGTAAGAATTTTGGTAAATTGCCCCAAGTGATGGATGCTCCGTACCTGCTCGCGATTCAAGTCGACTCGTACAGAACGTTCCTTCAAGATGGCAAAACACCAAAAAACCGCGAAGATATCGGTCTCCAAGCCGCATTTCGTTCAGTTTTTCCAATTGAAAGTTATTCTGGGAATGCTGCTTTAGAATTCGTTGAGTATAGCCTTGGTAAACCAGAGTTTGACGTTCGCGAATGTATTCTTCGTGGCTCAACTTATGCGGCACCAATGCGCGTAAAAATTCGTTTGATCATTAAAGATCGCGAAACGAAATCAATTAAAGACGTACGTGAACAAGAAGTGTACATGGGTGAAATGCCACTTATGACACAGAATGGTACGTTCGTGATCAATGGTACTGAGCGTGTAATCGTATCTCAATTACATCGTTCACCTGGTGTGTTCTTTGATCATGACAAGGGTAAGACGCATTCAAGTGGTAAGGTGCTTTATTCAGCACGTATCATTCCTTACCGTGGTTCATGGTTAGACTTTGAGTTTGATGCTAAAGATTTAGTATACGTTCGTATTGACCGTCGTCGTAAGTTACTTGCGACTGTGATTCTTCGTGCCTTGAACTATACAAACGAACAAATTCTAGACATGTTCTATGAAAAGGTTCCTGTATATCTAGACATGGGCAGCTATCAAATTGACTTGGTTCCAGAGCGTCTGCGTGGCGAAATGGCACAATTTGATATCACAGACAATGACGGTAAGACAATCGTTGAGCAAGGTAAACGTATTAATGCGCGTCATGTTCGTCAAATGGAAGCTGCAGGCTTAACTAAACTTCCAGTACCTGATGAATATTTATATGAGCGTATTACTGCTGAAGATATTACATTACACAATGGTGATGTGATTGCTGCAAACACGGTTCTTAGCCATGAAGTGATGGTTAAAATCGCTGAAGGCGGCGTTAAGCAATTTAACGTACTTTATACCAATGACATCGATCGCGGTTCATTCGTAGCTGATTCATTACGTGCTGATACGACTTCTGGTCGTGAAGAAGCGCTTGTAGAAATTTACAAGGTAATGCGTCCAGGTGAGCCACCAACGAAAGAAGCTGCAGAAAACTTATTCAATAACTTGTTCTTCTCTTCTGAACGTTATGACTTATCACCAGTTGGTCGTATGAAGTTTAACCGTCGTTTGGGTCGTCCTTACGAAGTGGGTACAGATCAGAAGTCACGTGAAGTTGAAGGTATTCTTTCAAACGATGACATCATTGACGTATTAAAAACACTGGTTGAAATCCGTAACGGTAAAGGTGAAGTCGATGATATCGACCACCTAGGTAACCGTCGCGTACGTTCTGTTGGCGAAATGACAGAAAACCAATTCCGTGTTGGTCTAGTTCGTGTTGAACGTGCTGTGAAAGAGCGTTTATCACAAGCAGAGACAGATAACTTGTCTCCACAAGACTTGATCAATGCAAAACCAGTAGCGGCTGCAATCAAAGAATTCTTTGGTTCAAGTCAGTTATCTCAGTTCATGGATCAAAACAACCCATTGTCTGAAATTACACACAAACGTCGTGTATCAGCATTAGGTCCAGGTGGTTTAACACGTGAACGTGCGGGCTTCGAAGTACGTGACGTACATCAAACTCACTACGGTCGTGTTTGTCCAATTGAAACGCCTGAAGGCCCAAACATTGGTTTGATCAACTCATTATCTGTATATGCGAAAGCGAATAGCTTTGGTTTCTTAGAAACTCCATATCGTAAAGTTGTTGATGGTCGTGTAACGGATGAAGTTGAATATTTATCTGCAATTGAAGAAGTAGGTACTGTGATTGCACAGGCCGATTCTCAATTGGATAAAGATGGCAACTTAACAGAAGAATTCGTATCTGTTCGTCACCAAGGTGACTTCGTACGTATGCCGCCAGAAAAAGTAACGCACATGGACGTATCTGCTCAGCAGGTTGTTTCTGTGGCTGCGTCACTGATTCCATTCCTTGAACACGATGATGCGAACCGTGCATTGATGGGTTCAAACATGCAACGTCAGGCTGTTCCTACGCTGATTGCTGACAAGCCTCTTGTTGGTACAGGTATGGAAGCGAACGTGGCGCATGATTCAGGCGTGTGTGTGATCGCGAAACGTGGCGGGCGTATTGAATACGTAGATGCATCTCGTGTCGTTATTCGTGTGAATGAAGATGAAATGGTTGCGGGTGAAGCAGGTGTAGATATCTACAACTTGATTAAATACACACGTTCAAACCAAAACACATGTATTAACCAAAAAGTGCTTGTGAACCTAGGCGACAAAGTTGGTCGTGGTGATGTACTTGCTGATGGTCCATCAACTGATGGCGGTGAATTGGCACTTGGTCAAAACATGCGTGTCGCGTTCATGACTTGGAACGGTTATAACTACGAAGACTCGATCTTATTATCTGAGCGTGTTCTTCAAGAAGATCGTTTGACGTCTATTCACATTCAAGAACTCTCTTGTGTCGCGCGTGATACTAAACTTGGTTCAGAAGAAATTACTGCTGATATCCCGAACGTAGGTGAGGCTGCACTTTCTAAGCTTGATGAATCAGGTATTGTCTATATCGGTGCTGAAGTAACTGCTGGCGACATCTTAGTTGGTAAAGTAACACCTAAGGGCGAAACGCAGTTGACTCCTGAAGAAAAATTGCTTCGTGCAATCTTTGGTGAAAAAGCAGCTGATGTGAAAGACTCTTCACTTCGTGTTCCATCTGGTACGAAGGGTACAGTTATCGACGTTCAAGTGTTTACTCGTGATGGTATCGAGAAAGACGAACGTGCTCAAGCGATTGAAAAAGCTCAACTTGATGCATACCGTAAAGATTTGAAAGAAGAATACAAAATCTTCGAAGAAGCTGCACGTGAGCGCGTTGTACGTTTGTTGAATGGTCAAGAGTCTAATGGCGGCGGTACAACAAAACGTGGCGATAAGTTAACTGATGAAGTTCTTTCAAATCTAGAACTTGTTGATCTACTTGATATCCAACCAGTAGATGAAGGCATCGCGGAGCGTTTAACTCAAATTCAAGTATTCTTGAAAGAGAAGAGTCTTGAAATCGATGAGAAATTCGCTGAGAAAAAACGCAAGCTTTCTACAGGTGATGAGTTAACAACTGGCGTATTGAAAGTTGTTAAAGTTTACCTAGCAGTAAAACGTCGTATTCAGCCTGGTGATAAGATGGCGGGTCGTCATGGTAACAAAGGTGTTGTATCAAACATCTTGCCAGTTGAAGACATGCCACATGATGCGAATGGTGTTCCAGTAGATATCGTATTGAACCCACTAGGTGTACCTTCACGTATGAACGTGGGTCAGATTCTTGAAACTCATTTGGGTATGGCTGCGAAAGGTCTTGGTGACAAGATCGATCAAATGTTGAAAGAACAACGTACTGTACTTGAACTTCGTGAATTCTTAGACAAGATTTACAACAAAGTTGGTGGCGAGCAAGAAGATCTTGATAGCTTAACTGATGATGAAATCTTGGCACTTTCAGGCAACCTCCGTAAAGGTGTTCCACTTGCAACACCAGTATTTGACGGTGCGGAAGAAGATCAAATCAAAGAGTTATTAGAACTATCTGGTCTTTCACGTACTGGTCAGACAGTACTGTATGATGGCCGTACTGGTGAACGTTTTGACCGTCCTGTAACTGTAGGTTACATGTACATGTTGAAATTGAACCACTTGGTTGATGACAAGATGCATGCGCGTTCTACAGGTTCTTACTCGCTTGTAACGCAACAGCCGCTTGGTGGTAAAGCACAATTCGGTGGTCAGCGTTTCGGTGAGATGGAGGTCTGGGCACTCGAAGCATATGGCGCAGCTTATACGCTTCAAGAAATGCTGACTGTGAAGTCGGATGACGTTGAGGGTCGTACCCGTATCTATAAGAACATTGTAGATGGTAACCATTATATGGACCCAGGTATGCCTGAATCGTTCAACGTATTGACCAAAGAGATCCGTTCTTTAGGTATCAACATTGAACTGAAAAATGGTGACTAAATCCCCCTCAATCCCCCTTTGATAAGGGGGAGACTAACCCCTCTTTAAAAAAGAGGGGTTAGGGGAGATTACCAATTCAGTTAAAAAACAATATTTGTGACCCAGTTGTGAAGTGAAAATCTCCACAACACACGGAGAAAAAAATTGAAAGACTTGCTCGATATCATGCGCAAAAAGACGGATTCAGACGGTCATGCTCCTGTAGAGTTTGATCGCATCCGTATTGGTCTTGCGTCACCAGAAATGATTAAGTCATGGTCTCATGGTGAAGTTAAAAAGCCAGAGACAATTAACTATCGTACGTTCAAACCTGAACGTGATGGTTTATTCTGTGCCAAAATTTTTGGTCCAGTAAAAGATTACGAATGCTTGTGTGGTAAATACAAGCGTATGAAATACAAAGGCGTCATTTGTGAAAAATGTGGCGTTGAAGTAACAACTGCGAAAGTTCGTCGTGAGCGTATGGGTCACATTGAGCTTGCTTCACCAGTTGCACACATTTGGTTCTTAAAATCACTGCCTAGCCGTATCGGTCTTCTTTTAGACATGACGCTACGTGATATCGAACGTGTATTGTATTTCGAATCTTACGTTGTAACAGATCCTGGTATGACGCCATTTGAGAAATACCAACTTCTGAATGACGAAGAATACTTCACAGCATTAGAAGAGCACGGTGATGAATTCACTGCGAAAATGGGTGCTGAAGCAGTTCAAGATTTGTTGAAAGACATCGATCTTGAAGCTGAGATTTCTCGTTTACGTGAAGAAATTCCAAATACAACTTCTGAAACGAAGCTTAAGAAAGCATCTAAGCGTTTGAAGTTAATGGAAGCGTTCAAAGAGTCGAATAACAAACCAGAATGGATGGTGTTGACTGTACTTCCAGTACTTCCACCAGATCTTCGTCCGCTTGTACCACTTGAAGGTGGTCGTTTCGCGACATCTGATTTGAACGATCTTTATCGTCGTGTGATTAACCGTAACAACCGTTTAAAGCGTCTTCTTGATCTAGCTGCTCCAGATATCATCGTACGTAACGAAAAACGTATGTTGCAAGAGTCTGTAGATGCATTGTTAGATAACGGTCGTCGTGGTCGTGCAATTACTGGTTCTAACAAACGTCCTCTTAAATCTTTGGCAGACATGATCAAAGGTAAACAAGGTCGTTTCCGTCAGAACTTACTTGGTAAGCGTGTTGACTATTCTGGTCGTTCGGTAATTACTGTAGGTCCTACTTTACGTCTTCACCAATGTGGTCTTCCTAAGAAAATGGCACTTGAGTTATTCAAGCCGTTTATTTTCGCGAAATTACAAGCGTCTGGCCAAGCAACTACCATTAAAGCTGCGAAGAAAATGGTTGAGCGTGAGACTCCAGAAGTTTGGGACGTTCTTGCATCTGTGATTCGTCAACATCCAGTGATGTTGAACCGTGCGCCAACACTTCACCGTTTAGGTCTTCAAGCATTTGAACCTGTATTGATCGAAGGTAAAGCGATCCGTCTACACCCACTCGTATGTGCTGCGTTCAACGCCGACTTCGATGGTGACCAAATGGCGGTACACGTTCCATTAACACTTGAAGCTCAATTAGAAGCTCGTGCGTTAATGATGTCAACGAACAACATCTTGTCTCCAGCAAACGGTGAACCAATCATCGTTCCATCGCAAGACGTTGTCTTAGGCTTGTATTACATCACGCGTGATGCAATCAATGCCAAAGGTGAAGGCATGGTGTTCGCGGATACTCACGAAGTAAACCGTGCGCTTGCAACAGGTCAAGTTGATTTACATGCTCGCGTTAAAGCTCGTGTACATCAAACTGTGATCAATGAAAATGGTGAGCGTGAGCAACAAACGATTATCGTTGATACAACGCCAGGCCGTTGTTTACTTTGGGAAGTTGTGCCAGAAGGTTTAAGCTTCGAGCAAATCAACGTTGAGATGACCAAAAAGAACATCTCTAAATTGATCAACTCTTGCTACCGTAAGCTTGGTTTGAAAGATACTGTTATTTTTGCTGACCAATTGATGTACCTCGGTTTCCGTCAAGCAACACGTTCAGGCGTGTCTGTTGGTATGGAAGACATGGTGATTCCACCTGCGAAGTATTCAATCATCGAGAAAGCTGAAGTTGAAGTTCGTGAAATTGAGCAACAGTTCGAACAAGGTTTCGTAACTGCCGGTGAACGTTATAACAAAGTTGTCGATATTTGGGCACGTACAAACGACCAAGTAGCGAAAGCGATGATGGATAACTTGTCTTACACGACTGTTAAGAACAAACAGGGCGAAGATGAGAAACAAAAATCATTCAACTCCATCTACATGATGTCTGACTCTGGTGCCCGTGGTAGTGCAGCACAGATTCGTCAGCTTGCAGGTATGCGTGGTTTGATGGCAAAACCGGATGGCTCGATTATTGAGACACCAATTAAAGCGAACTTCCGTGAAGGTTTGACAGTACTTCAGTACTTCATTTCAACACACGGTGCGCGTAAAGGTTTGGCCGATACAGCATTGAAGACAGCGAACTCGGGTTACTTGACACGTCGTCTTGTAGACGTAGCGCAAGACTTAGTGATTACTGAGCCAGATTGCGGTACTTTTGACGGTCTTGTAATGACGCCATTCATTCAAGGTGGTGATGTTATCGAGAACTTAGGTACTCGTGTGCTTGGTCGTGTATTAGCTGAAGATGCGAAGCGACCAGGTTCTGATGAAGTAGTACTGCCACGTAATACACTCATCGATGAGAAACTTGCAAACTACCTAGAAGAGCAAGGTGTCGATGAAGTTAAAGTACGTTCAGTAGTAAACTGTGCATCTACTTTTGGTGTATGTGCGAAATGTTATGGTCGTGACCTTGCACGTGGTCACTTGGTGAATCCAGGTGAATCAGTGGGTGTAATGGCTGCTCAATCCATTGGTGAGCCAGGTACACAGTTAACGATGCGTACATTCCACGTGGGTGGTGCTGCGAGCCGAACTTCTGCTGCGAACAGTGTTCAAGTACGTAATGCAGGCTTTGTCCGTTTCCATAATGTGAAGACAGTTCAACACGCTAAAGGTCACTTAGTGTCTGTTTCTCGTTCTGGTGAGATTGGTATCACTGATGACATCGGTCGTGAGCGTGAGCGTTATAAACTTCCTTACGGTGCCTCAATCTTGATTAAAGATGGTGGTGCGGTAGAAGCTGGCGGTATTGTAGCGACTTGGGATCCGCATACGCATCCATTGGTAACAGAAGTTGCTGGTAAAGCACGTTTCAGCCAAATCGCTGATGGCGTGACTGCAACATCGAAAACAGATGATGCAACTGGTATGACGACAGTTGAAATTTTACCTGTAACGTCTCGTCCAGCTTCTGGTAAAGACTTACGTCCAGCGATTGTATTAGATACAGTTGATGGTGGTGAACAGTTCTACTTCTTACCACAAAATACAATTGTGACTGTCCGTGATGGCGAAACAATTGGTGTGGGTGATGTAATTGGTCGTGTACCTCAAGAAACTTCACGTACTCGTGATATTACCGGTGGTCTTCCACGCGTAGCTGACTTGTTTGAAGCGCGTAAGCCGAAAGAACATGCGATCCTTGCAGAAGTTTCAGGTGTTGTAAGCTTTGGTAAAGAAACTAAAGGTAAGAATCGTCTTGTGATCACACCGGATGATGGCTCAGAGATTTACGAAGAGTTAATTCCTAAGTGGCGTACGATTAACGTGTTTGAAGGTGAGCATGTTAACCGTGGTGAAACGATTTCTGATGGTCCGCAAAATCCACATGACATCTTACGTTTGAAAGGTGAAGTGGCATTAACCAACTACATCGTGAATGAAGTTCAAGACGTATATCGTCTCCAAGGTGTAAAAATCAACGATAAGCACATTGAAGTCATCGTACGTCAAATGTTGCGTAAAGTTGAGATCATCGATGGTGGTGATACAAGCTTCATCAAAGGCGAGCAAGTGGATTACATCCGTGTTGTCCAAGAAAACCAAGCAGTACTTGCTCAGAACAAGTTCCCTGCGAAGTTTGAACGTCAATTGATGGGTATCACGAAAGCTTCACTTTCTACTGACTCGTTCATTTCTGCTGCATCGTTCCAGGAAACAACACGTGTGTTAACTGAAGCTGCTGTAACAGGTAAAGAAGATGATTTACGCGGTCTAAAAGAAAACGTGGTTGTTGGTCGCTTGATCCCAGCGGGTACAGGTTTGGCTTACCACTTAGAGCGTCGTCGTCAAGAAGCAGAAGCTGCTGAACACGAATTGGTTAATGACTTCTCTGAAGTTGACCAAGCGTTCTCACAAGCATTAAATGAAGATCAGTTTTAGTCTAAACTGAATTAAGAAGGCACCTACGGGTGCCTTTTTTTATTGAGTTTGATAATGTGAATTTGAGGCTAAATATCTATTTTGAAAAAAAATCTTTACAAATAGCATCATTTTCGCGTTGTCTTGTAACAGAAATTGAAAATTTTATTCTCTAGATCGCGATATACTTATATAAATAGACAAAGAGGGACATCAAGATGAAAAAGTTAACAGCTGTCATGGCGATGGCAACCGTATCTACAATGCTACTTGCAGGTTGTGAAAGCATGACGCCGAATCAACAGCGTATTGGTGCAGCTGCTGCAGGCGGTGCACTTGGTGGTGGTGTTGGTAATAATGTTGGTGGTGGTGTTGGTGCAACGCTTGGTGGTGGTGCAGGTGCCGCTGTAGGTAGTAAAGCTCAAGGGGGCTCAGATCGTAATGCCACTTATAGTGGTGTAGGCGGTGCAATCGGGTCTGCAGTCGGTAAAAGTATTTTTGGTGGTAACTCTGGCGCTGCAATTGGTGGTGCAATTGGCGGCGGTGCAGGAGCAGCGATAGAGCAAAAGCGATAGAACAAAATAATCGTTAATTTGCTAAAGTGATAAAAAAAGCGCTCATAGAGCGCTTTTTTTATTAACGGAAACGTGTGGCTTTTGCCTTCTTGCGACGGATATACACAGTTTTGTGAACTTCTGCGATCCGTAAGCCTGATTCATCCATAATATTCACAGTATAGTTACGGTAAACAGGAGCATGATTGCTAGCGAGCTCTTTGATGAGTTGTATTTCACTGGAATCAATGCGGATATCTGCATAAACAGTGCTACGACCAGGAGTTAAAAAATCGATGCTTGCAGCCTTATCCCAAACAATATATTTATCACCTAAGTGATACATGAGTAATGTCATATAGAATGGGTCAACCATAGAATAAAGGCTACCGCCAAAGTGGACACCCACAATATTTTTATTTTTTCGTGTAAGTGGCATTTTTACACGAATATGATGATTTTTTAAGTCGATTTTATCGATAGTAATGCCTGCGCCTTGAAAGGGTGCAAAGCTATTAAACATATACTTGGATATTAACGGAATTGTCGTTAGCTTTTTCAAAATACTCATTTAGGTCAATTATTTTTATTTCATTAGTTAGCATACTAAAGTACAAAAAATATTCTGGCATTGATCGAAAATCATCGTAGACCAAGAAAACGGTCAATCAATAACAAAAAAGGTTGAGCATATTATGCAATTTGAATCGCATTGGATTAACACGACAGATCAACAAAAACTCTATGCTAAAACATGGGGAGATCGGAATAAGCCGGCATTGGTGCTTGTGCATGGTTATCCAGACAATCAAGAAGTATGGGAACCAATCATTTCGAATTTAATCGAAGATTATTTTGTTGTGACTTATGATGTGCGTGGCGCTGGTCAATCGAGCGTACCGAAAAAGATTCGCGCTTATGCATTAGCTCAACTGTCTTTGGATTTGGAGAGTGTGGTAAATCATCTGTTGCCAAATCGAAACTTTCATGTGGCAGCACACGATTGGGGCTCAATTCAAACATGGGAATCCGTAACAGAATCTAAATTTAAAGGTCGTATTCTTTCATATACCACTATATCTGGACCATGCTTGGACCATGCTGCTTATTGGATGCGTGAACAATTCAAACATCAAAAACCAAAGTTCTTTAAGCAATTGATTAAGTCTTGGTACATCGTACTATTTCAGCTACCCGTAGTTGCACCGACGATGTGGAATTTTCTCAATCCAGATCGCTGGGGCAAAATATTTGAAATTCTTGAAGATACAAAAGGCTTACCTGTAAACCAAAATATCTCTAAGGATGGTGAGTATGGTGTGGCACTGTATCGAGCAAACTTTATTCCACGTCTAATGATGCCTCGTCAACGTCATGCGATTTGCCCCGTTCAAGCGGTAGTCTTAAAACGCGATAAATATGTAAGTCCAGAGTTGATTGACGAAATTCCAAAATGGGCGACAGGTTTTGAACGTGTTGAGCTAGATGCGAATCATTGGGCTGTTTTAAGTCGTGCCCAAGAGATCGCATCGTATATTAAACAATTTGCAAAAAAAAATGCGCAAGGCGAATAGAATCTGACGAGTGAAGGTATCAACCCCTGATGAGCAGATTTATTACAAACAAATTCTGATAAAATAGTTTTTTTGTCTGATTCCTATTTCTTATGTTTGCAATTCTTGCTGCCATTGGGGTCATGTTTGGCCTCTCTTTGGCTCGTGTGCCTGTGGTATTTGCACTGATCATTGGTGCTGTAACAGGAGGCCTATTGGCTGGTCTTGGTTTACAAGGCACTATGGAAGCGTTTAATGGTGGTTTGGGCAAGGGTGCCCAGATTGCTTTAGCTTATGGTGTACTTGGTGCATTTGCCTTAACTTTGGCTCGTTCAGGTTTGCCAGATCTTCTAGCATATAAAATGATTAATTCACTTAAAGGTGAGGCTAATCTTAAAATACAAAATCGTGTCAAATATGCCATCTTTGCAACGGTTGCAATAGCGGCTGTTTGTTCTCAAAACGTAATTCCCGTGCATATTGCTTTTATTCCTGTATTGATTCCACCATTATTGATGGTATTCAACCATTTAAAGCTTGATCGACGATTGGTTGCATGTCTACTCACATTTGGTTTATGTGCAACTTATATGTTGATCCCAGTCGGCTTTGGTGCAATTTTCCTAAATGATATTTTAGGTCAAAACATCAATACTTTTGGTGAACCACTTGGCTTCCAAATTGATTATGATCAAATCCCTTCTGCGATGGCGATTCCTGTGTTTGGGATGTTCGTAGGTTTATTAATCGCAGTGTTTTATAGCTATCGTAAACCACGAGAATATCGTGACATTCATGTCAAAGAACAACCACAAAGCATTTCGGGTGAAATGGGTGTTCAAGAAGGTTCTGCGAGACCGGAGGTTTCTAAATTTACGATTTATATGGCGGGGGGGGCTGTTTTAGCAACGCTTGCAGTGCAATTGTATTCTGATTCGATGATTTTAGCTGGTTTAGTCGGTGTGGCGATCCTAAGCTGTGCAGGTATTTTCAAGTGGAAAGAAGCTGACGATGTCATCATTACTGGTATGCGTATGATGGCACTCGTGGGTTTTATTATGATCGCAGCACAAGGTTTTGCAGCCGTGATCGGCGCTACTGGTCAGGTTCCAACGCTAGTTGAGGCTTCAGTCGCATGGATTGGTGATAGTCAAGGTTGGGCAGCATTCTGGATGTTACTCATCGGATTGTTAATTACACTAGGTATAGGATCATCATTCTCCACAGTGCCAATTCTTGCAATCATTTATGTCCCATTATGTATTCAGTTTGGTTTTAGTCCAGCAGCAACAATTGCGCTCATAGGTACTGCTGCAGCTCTAGGTGATGCAGGCTCTCCAGCTTCAGACTCGACTTTAGGTCCAACATCAGGCTTGAATATGGATGGTCAACATGATCATATGAAAGACAGTGTGATTCCGACATTTATTCATTTCAATATTCCATTGATGATTTTTGGTTGGATCGCGGCAATGGTTCTATAACTACATTTAAAAAATGATTGAATAAAAGGCGATTAATATAATCGCCTTTTTTATTTTAAATCAGATTAAAATAGTAGGATTAAATAAAAATTCCGAGTAAAATAATATGATTAATAGGTTATTTAAAATAATTGATGGTTTTATAATTGACTAAATTGGTATGATTTAAAATAAATTATTATTATAATCAGTTGTTTATAAATAAAATATATTTTATTTAATTTTTGAGAGTTGCATATTAATTTTTGGCATGTTTATTATATTTAAATAGTGATTTATTTAGATATTTCTTTCAGAGGTTATAATAATGTTAAATAAAATTTCACTGATTGTTTTAGTTGGGATGTCAGCAAATGCACTGGCAGGAGAATGGCAACTTAAGGTAGGTGCATCTGCAATTTCTCCAACGCAAGATACCACTGTGGCTGCTCTAGGAGGAGCTAAAGTGGAAGCCGATGATGAATTTGCTTTTACCCCTTCGGTGGAATATTTCTTTAATGATCAAATTTCTGCTGAATTATTATTAGCGACTCCAGTTCGCCATGATGTTTTGATTAATGGCGCTGATGCAGTGACGATTAAACATTTACCACCAACACTGACTGCGAAATATCATTTTAAAAATACCTCGGGATTTACACCTTATGTTGGTCTTGGTGCAACAGCATTTATTGCTTGGGATGAGCAAGGCGTTCAAAGTGTAAAAGAAGATTTTGGTTATGCAGCGCAGTTAGGTTTCAATTTCCAACCAGCTGATGCAAAAAACTGGGGTGTATTTGCTGACGTACGTTATGCAGATTTGAACCCTGAAGTGACTGTAGATGGAACAACAAAGTTCAAGCTAGATATAGATCCAGTCATCTATAGCATTGGTTACAGCTACAAATTCTAAAAATAAAGTTGCGCCTAGCCCTATTATTCAATAGGGCTTTTTTTATGTGTTGTACTATAACAGGTAGAAAATACCATATAAAAAAACAATTTTTTTCAATAATCTAGAAAGCTCATAACAGAGTAGTATGCATGAAGAACCAATTCATAAAACTCATCATTGTGCTGGCTGCATGTGGAAGTGTTCCAGTATTTGCAGCGAGTTTTGATTGCAAAAAAGCGCAGTCCGAAACTGAGAAAGCTGTTTGTGAACATCGTATCCTGAATGATGCAGATGTTAAAATGGCTGCCTCTTATCAAATTCTTCGTCGTTTACTACCGATGGGAATGCGATCAATCATTCAGAATGAACAAGTCAAATGGCTGGAATTACGTGATCAATGCCAAGCAAATTTGCAATGCTTAAATCATGTCTATCAAATGCGTCAGCAAAAACTAGAAATACATCTTGATCGAATTTACAAACAAGGTCCTTTTTAAAAAAAATTAATTTTGACCATTGAAAAAATTAGAAGCTACACCATTCATTAAGCATTCAAAAAAATTGTTTTGATGTGTTTAAGGAGTAGTTTATGAGCGAGCAGAATACACAAAAACATAGTTTCCAAGCGGAAGTTGCTCAGCTTTTACATTTAGTGACGCATTCACTTTATTCAAATCCAGAAATTTTCCTTCGTGAGCTAATTTCAAACGCTTCAGACGCTTGTGATAAATTACGTTTTGAAGGGATTAATCATCCTGAATACTATGAAAATGATCCAGATTTACGTGTACGCGTACAATTGGATAAAGATAATAAAACCATCACCATTTCAGACAACGGTATTGGTTTAAGCCAACAAGAAGCTATTGATAATTTGGGTACGATTGCTAAATCTGGTACTAAAGACTTTATGTCTAAATTAACCGGTGATCAAAAGTCAGATGCACAGTTAATTGGTCAGTTTGGTGTCGGTTTTTATTCTGGCTTTATTGTCGCTGATAAAATCACAGTTGAATCACGTCGTGCAGGGGCTGAAGCTTCAGAAGGTGTACGTTGGATCAGTGGTGGTACAGGCGAATTTGAAGTTGAGCAAATTACAAAAGAAGGTCGCGGTACAGATATTATTCTACACTTGCGCGAAGACGCATTAGATTATTTGCAAAGTTATAAAGTAAAGCAAATTATCAATAAATATTCAGACCATATCAGTTTACCAATTCAAATGGAAAAAGAGGTATGGCAACAAGAAGAAGCAGCTGAGGGAGAAGAAGCCAAACCAGGCCAGTATGTCAAAACGGGTGAATGGGAGGCGATTAATTCTGCCAGCGCATTGTGGACACGTAGTAAGAATGACATTACTGAAGAACAGTATATTGAGTTTTATAAAAACTTAAGTCACGACTTTGAAGCACCGATTACTTGGGCGCATAACCGTGTAGAAGGGAGCACTGAATATACGCAATTACTGTATATCCCAAGTAAAGCACCGCACAACATTTTCTCACGGGAAGCGAAAGCAGGTATCAAGCTCTATGTGAAACGTGTCTTCATCATGGATGATGCAGATAATCTCATCCCGAACTATTTACGTTTCGTACAAGGTGTTGTGGATAGCGCAGACTTACCGTTGAATGTGAGTCGTGAATTACTTCAAGAAAGTCGAGATGTTAAAACCATCCGTGAAGGCAACACACGTCGAATCTTAACAACTTTAGATACTTTAGCTAAATCTGAAGATGAAGCAGATCAAGAGAAATTTAAGAAGTTTTATGCTGAGTTTGGATCTGTCTTAAAAGAAGGTTTGGGTGAAGATTTCACTAATCGTGATCGAATTTTGAAGCTTCTACGCTTTGCAACTTCAAACAATGATGAGGTGACCACTTCATTGGCTGACTACAAAGCAGCAATGAAAGAAGGTCAAAAGGCGATTTATTATGTAACGGCGGAAAGCTTAGCCGCTGCTAAAAACTCGCCACAACTTGAGTTATTCAAGAAAAAAGGCATCGATGTTCTGCTAATGACTGAACGTGTAGATGAATGGGCAATGGAATTTGTTCATGAGTTTGACGGGACACCAATGCAGAATGTCGCAAAAGGTGCTGTAGACTTAGGTGATTTACAGGATGCTGAAGAGAAAAAAGCATTAGAAGCGGCGGCTGAGCAGTTTAAACCTGTGGTTGAAAAGCTGTCTGAGTCATTAAAAGACAAAACCAAAGAAGTGCGCGTAACCACTCGTTTGGTTGATTCTCCAGCGTGTCTGGTGACGGGTGAAGGCGAGTTGTCTCCACAGTTGATTCGCATGCTAAAACAGGCAGGTCAAGCAGTCCCAGAAAGCAAGCCAATTTTAGAGATTAACCCTGAGCATCCATTGGTGAAAAAGTTGGATGGTTCAGCACAATTTGATGATCTTGCAAATGTGATTTTTGATCAAGCGATGATTGCGGAAGGTGGTTTACCAGAAGATCCAGCTGCATATTTAAAACGCATTAACAGCTTATTATTGAAATAAGCGCATATTTTAAATTGTGATCCAAAGCCTATCTTCGGATAGGCTTTTTTTATGCAGCGCCGTCGTAGGATGTAAAAGGAACTATTTAAGCTTTGGGTTAAACTAGATAAATTTTTTCGATGTTAATGATAAAAAAATACGTCCAAGTTTTGATTTGTAAAACATATTAAACAATAATAATTAATCTATAATAGCGATCATTAAATATTGGGAATATTCTATGAAAACTTCAATGATGCTCGCATTTAGCATGTTTTGTCTGAGCTTAACCAATGTCTCTTATGCAGAACATGAGGTGAAGAAAATTGTTCGAAATGATCGTGTAACCGTGGTGAAGCATCAAATTCCACAGTTTGATATTAATCCTTTTGTGGATAGTAAACGTATCGCACGCACAGATCGTGTCGGTTATGTTTTACCTAAAACTGAAGCTGAAGTGGCGCCTAAAAAAACACGTATTACACGTAATGATCGTATCGTGATTCAAAAGCCTGTCATTTGAGAATCTAAGATCTAAAAAAGCCCATCAGTGATGGGCTTTTTTTATGACTATTATCGAGCGCTAAAATCTAGCTTCAAGACGAACTAATGCACGAGGATAGTGTGATCGATCTTCACGCTTGTCATTAAAATAGTTAAGATCACCTTGAACAAAGAACCATTCGCGGAATAAGGGTTGGCGCCAAGAAACAAAAGGTCCCCAACTGTTCATACGTAAATCATCTTCGTTGTAATAACCACCCACATACATACCGTAGTTAAAGCGGTTATCATGGAAAAACTGATGTTGGCGATAGGTACGATTATCCCAAGTCCAATCATCATCTTGCTCATCCGCATAAGTTAGATAAAGCTGATTTGAAATAAACGCTTCATTTGGACGTGCATGCGTGAGTTCCAAATTGGTTCTTAGATAATTTTCACTATCTATACCATAACGATAGATTTGTTCAGCATGAAAGGAAAAATCATTCCCGAGAGTCCAATCTTTTTTTGCCTTTAAGCGGGCATAAATGTCATCTCCAGATCGAATACCTAAATCAGCATCTAAATCGAAAGGTAATTTATCAGACAGTTGTGACCAACGTAAGGCGATAGAACTGTTATCTTCACGGATTCGCTTAGTGTCGACATTTTTGTCGGGATCACCAGCGGGATTTTCATTGGTAATGGCAATATTGTTGTCAATTTCATTATCCAGTGAATCATCACCAAAGACTAAACTTAATTTACGCTCTAAGGTTGGTAAGTCGATTTTACCGCGTATACGTGGCTTGAATTCGTAATCATCATACTTATTCCATTTATTATCAAAGATTACACGTAGCGTTGCTTTGGCGGTTTCATCTTCATAACCTTCACCAAACCAACCATCGATTCGCTGTGCAGTTCGGTCTGCCCATTGGCGAATCGATTTTTGACGTCGGTCAATCCATGATAAATCTTCAGTCATTTGGGTCGGAGCGTATATTTTTTTATTGGATTGTTCTGGGAATAGTGTCGGCGTTGCATCAACCATGCGAGGAACGTAGTTAATCCAACCTAAGCTATTTTCATCCGATGTTGGCCAGTCTTTTTGTTGAAATTCTAAAGGATAGTCTAAAGTAGGGAATTCGCTACTGACACTAATTTCATCTGTTTGATAAGGATCAGTCAAGTGATCTATCTGATCTTGGCTATACACGAAAGTACTTAAAAAGCTACAACTTAAGACAAGACTTAAGGTTGACGGTTTGAATTGCTGCATGATTCTTTTCATATTCGCTCTAAGTCATTTTCATTGTTAAGCCACTGAATTTATTTATAAAATTAAAAATGGGCTTAAGCATCGTGATATTATTAAAAATCAATGTTTGATCTATTCTAATGAATTGTTCAACAAAATTCACAATAAACAATAATGAATTTAAAGTGATTTAAAATTGGAACAGATAATGAGAAGACTTGAAACTGAAATAATTTTATTAAATGATTGTTTTATAGATAAAAAAAGACCTCCTTGGGGAAAGAGGTCTATAAAAATTTACCATGTATAGAGTCATGCAGTGAATCTATACATGAAGTATATTCAGTTCCGATTCACTTGAATAGGCTTGTTTATGCAACGCTGAATTCTATTTTTATAACAGTCTAAATATGGCTTAAGTCATGCAACCTTAAGCCATATTTAGGTTCTCGAAGATGTTTTATGATTTGCTTGGTGGCACGTCACAATGTTCATCAGTACAAGTTTCTGCATCTTCAACAGTGGGTTGATCTGCTTGTTCATTGGCAGTCGTTAATACTTTGTTGATCACATCTTGGAAGACTTCAGTCGGTTGAGCACCAGCTAAAGCTACACGCTGATCGAATACAAAGAATGGTACGCCAGTCACTTTCAATTGATCACGTGCAAGTTCTTCATCAAATTGGACAAAATCGGCATATTGATCAGAATCCAAAATATCATCCACTTCAACTGGATTCAAACCAATGCGCGAAGCAACATCTTCGAGGGTTTCACGCTCGCCAATGGCTAAACCTTGGGTCATATAGCTATAGAAAAAGGCTTCTTTTGCTTCCGAACCCAATCCTAAGCTTTGTGCATGATGAATAATTCGATGGGCGTTGAATGTATTTCCTGAGTTGGCATTTTCCCAATTGAACTCGATGCCTTCTGCTTTTGCCATTTCCGCAATATTGCGTTGCATTTCTTCAACTTCAGCGACAGTACGCCCATATTTCAATGCCAAACGTTCGCTATTTGAGACTTCTTGACGTGGCGGTGCATCAGGATCTAGCTGAAAACTGTGCCAATGGACTTCAAGTTCTACACCAGTTGCAGCTGCTGCTGCTTCTAAACGTTTTTTTCCGATATAGCAAAAAGGGCATACTACATCTGACCACACATCTACACGCATAAAAAATCTCTAATCATCATTTATGAATCTATAGTGTGGGCAATGACAACAAAATTAAAGGTCTAAATCTGAAACGCAGAGTTTCAACCCGCTATGTTTCTGTCGAAAATATGAATATTGCGTAATAAATTATTGAAACTTGATCACAGAATCACGAATAAATCGACAAAATCACAGCAATATCCACTAAATTCATTCCTATTTCTGCTTAAAAAATATGCTATACAATACACTTCATGTGCTTGTCATTGTTCGCAAGTGATTCATTACTCAAACAAAAAAGGATAGGAGTTTGAGATGCGCGGAATTTTAGCGGTGGTTATCGTCATGGTGACCTTATTATTTGGTTATTGTGCCTACGCGCAAAATGAAAAAAATGATGAAGTGCAACGTCAACAATTTGATTTGGTGATGACAGAAAAAATTGAGCAGCTTTATGTTCAAGCGAAGGATTGGAAGACCCCTCTGAATTTTAAAGTTGAAGATGAGCGTTTGAATGGTGACTATAAAGTACTTTCTGAATTTATTTTGAAGTATTGGGTAGACAATATTGAATCACGAAATATGTATTTACGTGAGTTAGATCAAGCCAAGTGGGATGAGTTTCTGAACGTTCGTCGCCTAGAATTAGATAAAAAGAATAAATATCAAGACACCGAAAAGATGTTTGTCCTAGTGAAGAAAATTCAATCTGAATATCAAACGCGTGACCAACAAATTTATGCGACAGCTTTACAAGCGCTTGATGCTTTGGAGATGAAAGCAGACTTGCGTGAGCCAATGAAAGAAAAGTTAAAATTCAGCCGACAGCATAATAATGATCAAGCTTTGTTTGCTTTAGAACTTAAGATCACAAAAAAAGCTGAAGAAATGTTTGAGTTTTTGAAGAATCATGACTGGCAACGCCGTAATGAAATGATTCTATTTAAAAGTGATCTCAGTGTGAATCGCTTTAACGAGTTATATCGTGAATTAAATCAATTACAACGCGAAATTGATCAGTTAAAAAATCAAAATGCCGAGGTGATTGAAGCACAAACAGTGAATCAAAGTCCAAGTTCAGAGCCTGCTGTTCAGCAAGAAACGAAATAAACACTCTTTCTTAGCTGTTTCTTTCAGCGTGGTTATAAAAAAAGGACGCCTGCTTTACTCACGGAGTAAGGCAGAAAAGGCTTTACTTGAAAGTAAATGTACATCATGAACATGCTCAATTTTGGGATTAATCTGTGCTTTTTCTTTCCATTGATCTAAGGTGATACCATTATCGAGTACTTTTTTGTCATATAAATAGTTTGGAATTAAGCCTGGTAAGGTCACGCGATAATCTCGTGGAATTTGTCCTACTGCATGTTCTAATAAATCAAACAAGATGGTTGTACAATTACTGATATAGGTGTTATACCAAACTGGGGTATGATTTAGCCGATTGGCTTTGTTCAGGAATTCTAAAAACAACATCTGAATTTCGGTTTGATTCATTTGAATTGGATAAATATAGACATCTTCTTCGCGAATATTTGAGCGTGTATAAATCAAATCATTTTCATCACCTACGACCAGTGCCAATTCATACTGCCGAAAAAACCCGCCAATGGTGGAAAATCCTTCATCTTTTTCCTGACGAACCTCTAAAGAAAAAGCGAGATGTTCGCCATCATCAAAACCAAATGTAATAAAAACATGCGCAATAGGACCTAGCATAAAATGTGATACCACTAAATCTATACGATCTAACTTTTCTAAATCGTATTGTCGTGTTTCCCATCGCGTCACGTAGTCTTTATCACTATGCCAAATAAAATTTCTGACATTCTGTAATTCCACTTTGCCATCTTTGAATTGGAATTGAATAATTTTGTCGGTTTCATCCTGCCAAACGCGATCATTGCGTGGTTCTAAGGAAAAAAAGCTAATTATGGCAATCAAAAAAATAATCAAATACGCCCATGTGAAATAGGGCTTAGAGCTGTGTTGCTTGAAATGGAATATCCCTGTAATGATGGTAAGTCCAACCCAAAACAAGATCAGTGCATAAGCGAAAATGGCATTAACAGGCTGATGTGTCCAAATGAATAAGATTGTCCAAACTGATGTGAGACATAAAAATATTACGAGTAGGCTGTTTTTTATTTTAGTTTTCATGGCTGATGGATATGTATGAGTTTTCTATTTTTATAATGAATTGAAGTTAAGCTTTGAAGTCCATATTTGTAAAATCAGACCAAGTCTTGAAATTCAGTTGCTTAGCAAAATCTTTAAAAAACACTTGAAACCATTTATCTGAGTGCTGATGAATAGGCTTTGTTGCACAAACCTATCTGTAAAGGCTTTTTCAGCGATATAATTCTCAAATGAAGAAGCCTACACACAAAATCTACCGCACAACCAATTGGCCCGCATATAACCGAGCACTCATGAGTCGCGGAAATATTGCCATTTGGTTTGATCCTGCTACGCAATGGTATGCGCCATCA
>NZ_VPEE01000037.1:0-24626 GCF_013417345.1 Acinetobacter sp. YH16032
GGCTGACCATAATAAAATGACGATGCTTGTCCTTTACGTAGTGCACGCATGACTTCAATACCTTTAATTGTGGCATAAGCCGTCTTCATAGATTTGAATCCTAATGTGGCCCTGATGATCCGCTTTAACTTACCATGATCACATTCAATGACATTATTTTTATACTTAATCTGCCTGTGCTCAATATCTACTGGACATTTTCCTTCTCGCTTTAACCGTGATAAAGCATGGCCATAGGTCGCTGCTTTATCTGTATTGATGACCCGTGGAATTTGCCATTTTTTCACCGTATTGAAGATTTTTCCTAAAAAACAATAGGCTGATTTACTGTTCCGTCTAGCGGAAAGGTAAAAGTCAATCGTATGACCACGTTGATCAACTGCACGATACAGGTAAGTCCATCGCCCCTTCACTTTGATATAAGTCTCATCCATATGCCATGAATGTAAATCTGTAGGATTACGCCAATACCAGCGTAAGCGTTTTTCCATTTCTGGAGCATAACGCTGAACCCAACGATAAATTGTGGTGTGGTCAACATTCACACCCCGTTCAGCGAGCATTTCTTGAAGTTCACGATAGCTGATGCCATATTTACAATACCAACGAACAGCCCAAAGAATGATTTCACCTTGAAAGTGCCGACCATGGAAGGGATTCATCTGCTGTATCTCGAAATAAATAAGATATTTAGCTTATCATGTCAGCCTATTTGCAACAGTGCCATAATTTCCCCCATCAAAGCATCAACAAACTATTGACCAGACTGGGCTTCCCTAAAATAACCCCTTCAATACTCAGAAAAACCAAAATGGACACTCTGTTTCAAGCAACAGAGTCTGTTTATCTTGTTGCAATGTCGGCAAACAACAGCATTAAAGCTGTTTCATCAAGGTATTTACATGGGACACCCGGAGAGCACGAAAAAAAATTAAATGCGGCAATGGATGCTAAATTTTCCAACGCTAAAGGCGTTGATATCAACACCGCAGTTGAAGAGGCTAAACACAAATATTCAAACATTCTTGATCATTATGAGTATGAAGCACTGAGAGAGGGTTTTAACAGGTCTCATGAAGCAAGAACCCCTACAGGGATACGTTGTAATGATAATAAACAAGGAGCTGTAAAAACCATAAATAAAATGCTGGAGCGTATCGGAGTTGAAATGAATTCTGATGAAGAAGCTTGCACCAGCTTTCTTGATTGCTTTGAGTGTGAGCACCATTCATTGGTCTCTGATGTAACAGATATATGGCTAATGATGTCATTCAAGGAAACATTACAAGAGCTTGAAGTAACACCCGCAATTAACTCAATGCCACCCAAGAAAATGAATACACTATTAAATACCATTGAAACTATTCTAAGAGGATTTAGAGATAAATCTCCAGAAAATTATAAGCAAGCCTCTGAGCTACAAAAACAAACATCACACCCCTTGTATTCGAATGTCTACAGTCTAAATGATCTGCATGAGGCGTTTTCATGATCTCAGTATTAAAACATAATTTAGCTTCAGTACCAGATTATGGCGAAAACATGCCAGTAAGTAGTTACAGTGATGGCAGTGTTGAAAGCTACATTTTTGATAAAAAGTGGAAGTTTAGCGGCGCTATTCAAGCAGGCGTTGGTGGTTCAACAGATGTCTCTTTTTCACAGATTGACATGAAATACCGCAAGTACATTCAGTCCACACTCGCATACATCATGGATGAATATAAACAAAAGAACAAAACGCATCCAACTATCGCACAACTTCAACACTGGAAGAATGGGCTGAAATTTATTGCTCAAAACCTTGGCGAGTGTAACTGGAACCTTCTATCAGACGACAGAATGTTCAAGCAATTCAAGAGTTCTTTCAGTGAGCTAGTATTTAAAAGTAGCCTTTCTCAAACATTAATCAACAATGTTGTAACTACTTTGGGTCTGCTAAATAGCCTGAACCTGTGCCATCGGATTGTAACGATAAAAAACTTAAACATACAAAGTATAAGGCCAATCAAGCAACACATTGCAATTCCAACGAATATCTACCAACAAATACTTAATGCTGCTATCTCAACAGTAGAGTCACTGCACCCCTATCGTCATGAAATATCCGCTCTTATGAACCGAATTCAGACTATACACGACGAAGAAAAAAATCGAAAAGACAGTTCTTCTTCTCCAAGCCAGATAAACGACAGGACTCGCAATAGAATTCGGAAGATAGGTCATAACATTCCTGATTTTAAGCTTACTCGTGACGGCACAAACATTTCTAATATTCTGACTCCCTGCGCGATAATTTTACTGGCATTTAGCGGTGTTAGAGTTGGAGAGTTAAATAGCTTTACTAAAGATAGTTACGAAGAAAGAAAAGGAGAAAACGGCGATGACATATGCTTTTTGAAAGGTGAAACTACTAAAACAGTCGATGGCATTCCTAAAAAAGAAGTATGGCAAACACACAGCATATCTAAAGATGCACTTGAGTTAGCCTATGACTGCACAGCATATCTTCGCGCAACCTACATAGATGATGTGAACAAGCAATACACTGAAAAAAAGATCAATTTAGATGAGTACAAAAAAACCTTACGGGTGCTAGAGTCTGTATTTCTGCCAGTAACACTAGGAGGCCCTAAAAAGACCAACTACAGCTCAACGGCTGCACGCTCAAAAAACCTCAAGTCTTATTTGGAACAACTAAATATTAAAGCAACAAAAGAAGATGTTGATTCATTCAATACCCTTAACCCTTCATGGCACGGAGAACTCAAAGAAGGTCAATTCTTACCTAAGCTCAGTGCTCATGACTTTAGACGAACATTCGCAGTATTCTTTAAGCGTTATGGATTCGGAACAACGTCAACAATCAAGTTTCAATACAAACACAGAAACATAAACATGTCCGATTATTACGGCAAAAACGCCCAACTTCAGCACTTCGAAGATGTCTTGTTAGACTCTGACTTAATCCAACTATTGCATGAAGAAGGGGTTAACTTTGGAGTTGATATGTTTGATGAAATATACAACGATTCAGAAACGCTAAGTGGGCTAGGTGGAGAACGAATAGCCAAGGATAAGTTTGAAAAACTAAGCTCTGGAGACATGGTATATATGACGCGGACTGAAATTGAGTCCCTAGTTCGCAATGGCACACTTTCTATTGTAAAGCTACCTACAGGCGGATACTGCACTAATTCGTCTTGCAGTAGAGTGTGTGGTATTGGCGAGTTCTCCGCTGAAATTAAACCATGCGAACATCAGGTAATCACAGACAAGGAAGCCAAAAGAACTCAACGTCAAAATAAGCGACTAATAAAAACATTTCGAGATTTAAATAATGGCGACCCTATGATGAAAAGTATACTTGTCGGAGTTAAGCAAAAGATAAAAAGAAATGAGTCATTGATTATCAACCATGGAATTAAAGTCACAGCCTTTGAGGATAATATCAAAGGCATAATCGCAACCAGCAGAGGTTAGTATGAGAAATTCAGGAAAAGCATTAGCGAGATTGCGAGCAGCTTTAGAACGCCTAATTTCGGGCAAGCCACAAAATGTTTCACCTTCAGGTAAATTAACCCTTAATAAAGTAAATAACGAAGCTGGACTTGGTAACAGTTACATACACAAATTTAAAGATTTTATTGAAAATGAAGCAAACCCAGCCATTGAGTCGTTTAACGCTAATTACGATCCCGTCAAAGCGAAACTATTACAAAACAAGCAGAATCTAACTGAGAAAGAAAAGCATAAAGCCAGCCTGAAGAAAGAAATCAAACTTAAAGAGCAATACCGCCAAGAGCGAGATGACCTGAAAACTATAAACAAAGAATTAGAAACACAAATTAGTTCTTTGACGTTCAGACTGTATGAATTACAAGAACAACTTAATCTACAAAATGTTGTGAAGCTCTCTCAATAACCATTGCCTTAATTGTTAAGATGTGTGAGAGTAATGAAGTCTCATACCAAGTAATATTCATACTGAGTATTAGAGTATCATACTAAAATGGCAGTGATCGCAGTTGGTACGCTGCCATTTCTAAATCGAAAATGCCCCAAAGTGAGTTAACGTAAATACTCTAAGGGCGCTATGAGCGATAAGCAGATCTTAGTTCGCTTTTTATTGAACGTTGGCTCTCAGACTAAAAACAGGCAACGGATTTACTATTAGAAGATTTAAGACTTCAGTACGCCAGATCAAGCGGACTGCGAGCATAGCCAAATTTAGAGCCAATGACATGCGTGTAAATCTCAGTTGTTTTTACATCATTGTGACCAAGTAGTTCTTGAGCCGTCCTAATGTCAGCACCAGAACGCAGTAGCTCAGTTGCAAATGAATGTCTAAAAGTATGAGCCGTCACCCGTTTATGTATTCCCGAATTCTTGACTGCGAGTCTGAGTTGTTTTCGAAATGCAGTTTCGTGAATATGATGACGACAAATATAGCCGTCTTGTGGATGTGCGCAGCGAACACTTGATGGGAAGATATATTGCCAAGCAGTATCTTTGGCCGCAGACTTGTATTTTTTGATCAAACTGATAGGCATTGAAGTAAGGCCAAAACCATCTCTTATGTCTTGTTGATGTAACTGTTTAGCTTTTTCAATTTGAGCCTGTAAAAAGACAATTAAATTTTCGGGCAACAATGTACAGCGATCTTTATTCCCTTTACCGCGGAAGATAAAAATACTTTTATTGTGAAAATCAATGTCTTTAATTCTTAATTTTAGAGCCTCATTTATTCTTAAACCAGCACCAAATAACAAACTGGCTATGATTCGATACTTACCCGACAAATTGGAAATAATTAACATTGCTTCTTGGGTACTTAATACTGTTGGGATAGTTTTTTGTCTTTTGGTAAACGAATATGCAAGATCGTTAATTTCTCTTTTAATCACATTTCTGTACATAAATATGATTGCACAAAGCGCTTGATTTTGAGTCGCAGCACTGACTTGCCGATTGACCGCAAGATGATTTAAAAAGCGCTCAATTTCTGAATTTCCCATATCCTTTGGATGTTTATAATCGTTAAAACGAATAAAAGTACGAACCCAGTGCAAATAAGATTTTTCGGTTGCATAACTATAATGCTTGGTTCTGAGCTCAGTTCTCATTGACTCGACAAATTGAGATTTAGCCATCAATAAATCCTTCAACCTTAATTGCTGTTTATTTATACAGTTATAATAACGATACGCCAAAAACTCAAATTATTTCTCGCTTTGTTTTTAACAAGGTATTGGTTTCATGGAGATGATATAAATTAACAGTCTGATTTTATTTGATTTTTATAATAATAAGTTTACATAACGACCCTATATTAGGCTCGCTTTGACGATTGGCTTGGTTTCTGCCCTAAAATTATTGTTGCATTTTAGTTAATCTAGGCTTAAGTTCATGAAATGATTAATTTAAAGCTTATTGGAATGATGTTGTTAGACTCAATATTGAAAAGTTCTATACACACTTCTGATGATTAAGCTGTTAACCTCTGAGGAAGAATTGTGAAACTATCACTAATGGTAGCTATATCGAAGAATGGAGTTATCGGGAATGGCCCTGATATTCCATGGAGTGCCAAAGGTGAACAGCTCCTGTTTAAAGCTATTACCTATAACCAATGGCTGTTGGTTGGACGCAAGACTTTTGAATCAATGGGAGCATTACCCAACCGAAAGTATGCGGTCGTAACACGTTCAAGTTTTACATCTGACAATGAGAACGTATTGATCTTTCCATCAATTAAAGATGCTTTAACCAACCTAAAGAAAATAACGGATCATGTCATTGTTTCAGGTGGTGGGGAGATATACAAAAGCCTGATCGATCAAGTAGATACACTACATATATCTACAATAGACATCGAGCCGGAAGGTGATGTTTACTTTCCTGAAATCCCCAGCAATTTTAGGCCAGTTTTTACCCAAGACTTCGCCTCTAACATAAATTATAGTTACCAAATCTGGCAAAAGGGTTAACAAGTGGCAGCAACGGATTCGCAAACCTGTCACGCCTTTTGTACCAAAAGCCGCGCCAGGTTTGCGATCCGCTGTGCCAGGCGTTGAACTTGTTTTTCTGTATTTAAGTTTAGTCGGCTAACTGGCTTTAGCTGACGTAAATATCCTAGAGCTCAACTTCCGCTTCTGGCACAGAGCCGCCCTTCGGCTCTAAATTGTTTCTGTCCAGAAATGAGTTACAACAATATGATACTTTAATACTCAGTTGTAGCTCGATTCAGACTTGGTAGTAGCAATTAGTATGAATCTTTATTTTTGAGCACATTTAATTTAAATCGGTACGAACAGGGTTAATTGGTTGTTTAGTATGTACTTATAAAGTCCTCTCCTACATGAGAATTCATGAGCCCCATATCAAAAAATTCTCAACTTATTGCTTAATATCGGTGAGAATTACACAAAGCAGGCTACAGGCTTTATTTAGAAAGGTTTTTCATAACATTTTAGGGGGTAAAACGTGTAACGGTGTCTAATGATGGCTGTGCTGTGGCAAGAAGTAATGAAGCCAAAGCGCTGGGCATCAAAATGGGCGTTCCTCTCTTTCAAATACAAGATATTGTTCAGCAACATCAGGTCGTGGTGTTATCCAGTAACTATGCTTTATATGCTGAAATGTCCAAGCGTTTTCATTCAATTTTGGCTAGTTTTGTTGCGCCACCTGAACAGGAAATCTATTCAATTGATGAGTGTTTTTTAGACCTGACCAGTTATGCACAAAATTTTGACTTAACTCAGTATGCGCATCACATGAAACAACGATTGTTGGATTGGATTGGCTTGCCCGTCTCGATTGGTATCGGGCGTAGTAAAACTGAAGCCAAAATGGCCAACCATCTTGCCAAAAAAAGACAGGGTTTCAAGGGTGTGTGTAACTTACTCAATATGGATTTCCTAGATCAGGAAATGCTTTATTCAGACATTGAGGTCGGTGAAGTTTGGGGCGTTGGTCGTAAGTTAGTTAAAAAACTAAATGCCATGGGAATCTATTCGGTACTGGATTTAGTGATGCAAGATTCTCATCGCATGGCGAGCCTTTTTTCTGTGGTAATGCAAAGAACAGTATTGGAGCTGCAAGGTGTTTCTTGTATGCAGTTAGATGATGCCCCTCCCCCCAAACAGCAAATCATAGCAAGTCGTTCATTTGGTGAAAAAGTTACCGAGCAAGATGATCTCAAAGAGGCTATGGGCAAGTATGTACAGGATGCGGTCATACGTTTACGAGCAGACGCTTCCTTATGTGGATGTGTCATTGCTTTTGTGCAATCGAATCCTTTTGATTCAAAGGTTCCCTATTACAGTAAATCGTTGGCTTTTGAGTTTCCTGAACCGACGGATTGTGTTTTGGATCTGATTAAAACAGCTATGCAACTGCTGGAACACATTTATAAATCTGACGTGAAATATAAAAAGTGTGGTGTAATTCTGACGGATTTAATTGCTAAGCAGCGCTTTACTCCTGACCTGCTGACGGACCACAGCCAGCGTGAAAGTAATGAAAGCCTCATGCAGACTTTAGAAGCGGTACAGGCGAGATATGGGAAAACTAAATTAGCTGTTGGCAGCTGCTACTTGCCACAACGAAAGTGGTCCATGAATCGTACCCATTTGACCCAAAACTATTTCAGCTGGCAGGGATTATTAAAGATCAGCCATTAAATTAATTAGCCTCACCTATTTGGTTTAAGTCAGCTTAATGAAGAACTCGACACATAAGCCGACACAGGCTTGATCCTCAGTCAACCATTTAACAACGTAAGTATGTTGTTTGGGATCCATGTAACACCTCTCGAGGAAAAGGTGGTTAGTAATAAAACTCTGCTCAAGCAAATTTATTGGGTTAACTGTCAGTTTTCACCATCTCATGTCCTTTATTTCTAGAACATTCTAGACTTTTCTCGACCTAGAATTTTTATTCTTTAAAGGTGTCATTCAACGCCTGTTGCACAGCATCAATACGTAATTTGCAGGCTTTATAGGCAGTCATGGACTCTTCAACGATCGCCATAAGGTTATCAATATCCGGTTCTTCCTGAGATTCAAGAAATTCGGCATTTTTCTTGAGAATTTCATAACCTTTCTTGAAACTTAGTTCTTCATTGTTCATGTGCGTTTACCTGTGTCACGGTGGCATCAATGGTGCCATCCTTAAGTTCAATCTGTAATTGCTGGTCAGTAATCTGCTGTATGGAACGGATGGCTTTGCCTTGGCTACGGACAATTGCATAGCCCTTGGCCATCACATTACGTGGATTCTGTAGCAAGGTTTCCCTCATCAATGACTCTACCTGCTGTGAAGCTAGTTTAATCTGTTGTTGAGCAAGATACTTAGTATCACTCTTCAGCATATCAACTCTACGTTGGGCTTCATTGATCTGGTTCTGTGTCAGAGTTTTGATAGTTTTCAGATACTGATCACTCTGGCTCTGGTAGGTGATCAACTGGTGCTGTGACAGTAGCTTGATGGTCTGCAAAGCAGTACTAACTTCATTGACTCGCTCCACAATCAGGTTACGGATCCCTGCGATCACTTTACTCGGAGTATCAAAGGAACGGTGTGCAATTTCATCCAAAATAGTGTGGTCTTTCTCGTGGCCAATACCGACCCAGATAGGCACAGTTCTTTTACACAGCAGTGCGGCCAGATCATAATCATTCAGGTAAGCTAGGTCATTCACGGCTCCACCACCACGGATAATCACAATAAGGTCTGGTGCTATCAAGTAATCTTGAGCCCACTGTCTTAAGGCACGGCCCAAAACCTGAATGATGCTGGCAGAAGCAGTATTACCCTGAAAAGTTGCTGAATGATAAACGAAATGGCAGACACCAGCCTGAGCCAGGGCATCCGCATCTTTTTTAAAGTCACCTAACCCTGCAGCATTTTCCGGTGCAATGACCAAGACATTCTGAATATCAAAGGGTACCGGCAACTGTTTATTGTTATTGAGCAGGCCTTCCTCAGTCAGTCGCAGCAGAATCTGCTGATAGCGTTTGGCGATGTCTCCTAGAGTAAAGCTAGAGTCGATATCTTCGATATTGACCGAGAAGCCATATTGCGGATCAAATCTAGCTTTGACCTTGATCAGTACATTCAGGTCTTTCGACAGTTCAATACCACTTTCTCGTTCAAACTTTAGAACTATTTTTTGTGCCGTAAATTTCCAAATGGTGCCTTTACAACTAGCGATCACCTTATGGCTTTCTTCATCTTTCTCAGCCAACTCAAGATAATAGTGACCGCCTTTAATACTTAAATTACGGATCTCAGCCTTGACCCACACTGCCCCATCAAAAGTCAGATGGATGACTTCCTGTACAGTGGCAAGGTATTCACTAAGGCTGAGTTGTTGACGTTCTGACATGATGTAAAGGATAGCTAAAATATAAGGAGGTGAGATTTAACCTAATATTGATCAATTCTACTGCAAATCAGATGAGTTTATTGCAATTTTGAGAAATGTATAAGTTCTTCTTAGACACCTAGAGTGATCATTGAGATTTTTAGTTTAATTATACTTTTATATTAAAATAGATATATAATCAATAAAATCATTATATTTTACTATTTTAATAAAATTATGAAGCAATACTGTACACTGCAAATCTACCAAGACTATGAATGGCATGACTGTGCTTTGGTTGAGGTTACGGATGATCAAAATGCTGGATGGCAGGCAGCTACACGTACATCATATTTGTTCGAATATGCTATTTCATATATGGATCTAAGAGATGGTCATGCGCTTGCTTATGACTTACCAGTGAACGTTCAAAATAGATTGGAATCAACTTGGCCAGCATTTCTTATGGATCTATTACCTCAAGGATACGGCCGCAAAGAATTACTAATACAGCTTGATTTTTCTGAGAATGTTCAGGAACAAGCGGACTGGGCGCTTTTAAAAGCAGGCGCAGGAAATCCAATTGGGAATCTGCGAGTCAAAGAGGCTCATGAGTGGTTACAAAGTCATTTCCCAAAGCTGCAGAATCAGGGATTTAGCCTAAGCCAAATTATTGAACGTAAAGAGAAGTTTATTGAATCGCTCGCATCTTATGGACTTTTTATTGCTGGTTCATCTGGTATTCAGGGTGAGTGGCCAAAATTGTTGTTAACACAAGGTTATGATGATCTTTTCTATCTAGATCATACTCTTCCAGATGATCAAGTTAAGCAGCATTGGTTGGTTAAATTTAGCCGCGGCAGTGATCAAAATTTGAATAAAATCCTGATGAACGAAGCTTTGTATATGAAAGTCGCTCAGTACTTGCAACTACGTGTACACCGGGATCTTGAGCTACATGGCAAGACTTTGTTTATTCCAAGATTTGATCGCAAAGTAATTAATGGCAAAGTTGAAAGAATTGCTCAGGAAAGCCTTGCATCTCTAGGTGGGAAGGCGGGCTTTGGGGTTAGAATGACCCATAATCAAATATGTACCCTGCTTATGGAGGCTTGTACCGAACCAAAGCAGGAAGTATTTGAGTATTTGAAGCGTGATCTCGCAAATGTTGCCTTAGGCAATAAAGATAACCATACTCGCAATACAGCAATCCAACGCTTCAATAATGGTAAAATTCAGCTCACACCATTATTTGATTTTGCGCCAATGTGGTTACATCCTGATGGTATTGCACGTACTACTCGTTGGGAAAGAGATGATCATGGTGGTATGCCACTTTTGAGTTCTGTGATTGAGCAGATAGCTGAAAGCACTTCGATTGGTCCACAAGAAATTAAAACTTTATTAATTGAACAGTTACCAATTTATCGGGGATTGTTAGAAAAGATGCAGGCTCTTCAAGTAGCGGATGAAATTCTGGAAAATAGCCAATATCGAATAATCAATATTTGCCAGCAGTTGGAGGAGATCAGCCATGGATAAACGTTTTAAACCATTGACCCCTATTCAACAAATGGAAAAAAGACTATCTGTGCTTGAAACCATCAATAATCATCCAGACTGGTCTTTTTATCAAGTTGCTCGATTTATTCGAACAGAGCTACATTTAACACTGAATGATATGGCTAAAATTACTAAGATTGCGCCACAGACACTGCAAAAAATGGAGCAACCAGGGAGCAATCCTACTTTGAAATCCATGCAGAAATTACTCGATACTTTCGGTTTACAATTACAAATAAAAGTTAAATGATTTTTAATTCTGAGCCATCGGTTTTTCTAAAATCTTATCCGTTTAAGGATACAAAGAGGAAATAAACAGGCTCTAGGTTGTTTTATGATTATTTTTAGACAAACGACTCCAAAACCTTATGTAGCAAGGGTTTTGTCTCTACAGTAATTAATTTATTTTTGAAAAAATGGAGTAGAGTGTTTGAAATATGAATAATCGAATTCGGTTTCTGTAAGCACAGCAATTTCATCTGCATGTGCTTTATATTCATCTATATTTTCGAGTAATTCATCCTCTGAGAATGGGAGTTTTTTTTGATTTTCAGTGTCGTTCATAGAGTCATATCCTGAGAAGTTATTTAGATCATCATAAACCAGACATTTTTAATGGTGAGAATACAGACACTTTAAATGGTTTCTAACAAGATTGCTTCACATAAGAGATTTTATGTTAAATGTCTTTTTTCATTGCTCTCTGAACTGTTGCAATACCTACAAACAAAATAAACGCAATCGTTCTCAAAAGATGCCAAGCAGACGTGCACAGAAAACAGTAATCAAAGAACGAAATCTGAATCCTGTGCTTGACTTGGAAATGTCTGTATAGGACATTTCTACTTGGGAATAACATCATCATGCTATATAAGTATTTAACCGTATTCTTTTATTTTTTGGCGCACCATGTATATAGATACAAAAAAAGCAATTATTGGATAAATTAATATAGCTCCACCTGCTCGACCATCTACGGATGGAGATAAGGACATGCTTAAAACAATAAATACAATAAGATATAAAATATAACATGTTCCCCAAGTTAATAATCCAAAGAGTATAGGGAAACAAAATTTTGAAATAACTCCAAAGGGCTTCGATCTTTTATAGAGATGCTTTTCAAAAAGATTATTCGAAATATTAACAGCAACAATTGTCATAAATAGATTAAAAAGCAGAAAATAAAGCATACTAAAAATTAAATATGAAAAATAATTTATTATATATTAGTTGATTAAATTTAACATTAATTAAAATATACGTTTAAAGATAAGCAATAAAAAACCCCGACATCCTGTCGGGGTTTTTCGTGTTTGGTTGCAAGGTATAACTCCTGTCGTACCTAACCATCCTTGTGCTGATCTTTCTTATTCTTATTGTTTGGAGCTTCCTGCTCTCTATGACTTCATCATAAGAAATAACGCTTTGATCAGCTAGAAGCAGATTCCTTAAATTACTGTACGTCAAAGCGTACAAAACTGGCTTAAAAATAGCCCCCAGATTTATCCGCAGAAATTGTGGATTTTTTTCAGGCTGAAAGCCTTATAGATTGTAGGTGATTTTCTGTTTTGAGTGTTTTTTAAGCAAAACTGTTGGCAAAAAATATCAAAACCGCTCACAAAAAAGCCGACTATTTCAAAGTCGGCTTTTTGGGCATTTTGGATTTTTATGATTTAAATAAGTATCTGATTTTTATATTAATATACAAGTGTATTGCGTATAAGCACCATTATGTTAAATAGACAGTGAATTAGTGGAAAAATCCAGTTATTGTGAAGCGTGGATAAGAGATTTTATGTCGAGCAATGATTACCTATCAACAAAGTATTCAGATAAAGTCTGTTTCCATTGAGATTGTATCTCTTTATTCTTATCTCTATATTTCTCAATACATTTCATAAGGTTATATCTATTTTTTGTACAAATAGTATCTGCTATTTTACTTAATACATCTATTTGATAAGGAATAGTTAGGCCAAATTTCTCAAGGAGAATATCTATTTCTGGTAAAAATAATCTGACTAATTCTTCATTAGATTTATTAAATTTGTTTTTAAATTCTTGAGGAATACATGAATTTCCTATGCGATCATAAATTTCAGGATTTTGAACATAATGCTTATTTTCCAATATAAGGCCTTTGTATCTAAGATACTCAATATCAATTTTTGATAAATCTTGCTCAAGAAAATAATAACAAGTCCATTTTATTTGTGATAAATGAGTTAATTCAACAAATTGGAATGGTCTCTCAATATATATTCCCGTATTATTTATTATTTCACTAATAAACAATATAAAATTAATATGATTCTTATTTAGATATTTTAGAGTAGACCTCTTGCGAAAGTATTATTTTTGACTATTTTAGACTTTGATATTTATTTAAAAATCAACGTTTATCACTGATTAAATTTTGACTAACGCAAGAGGTCTATATATTATTGGGGATATTAAAGTGAAGAGAGTCGCTGAGACTTATACAACTTAAAAAATATTTATGTATGCCGACCTTATTTAAAACAAAAAGACTCTTAATTAAAAAAACAATATATTTATTTTAACAATTAACTGCTTCGTTAATTAGTCATTTAATCTAACTAAAGAATATCTACAAAGTCGGTTTCTCTTCAATAGATGAAGTATTAGAACTTTCTGAAAATTTACCATTATGTAATTTTTCAAAGCAATGTGGACAGGTGTCTCGAGCCACTAATTTCATATCATTAATTTTTCTACCAGTGTAACCAATACTGTAACGAGTAAAATAGTTATTTTCTAATTGATTAGAATTTCTCCATTCTAAAAGAAGATCGATTGCTAAACCCGCCACAGATAGACTGGATGAAACTGAATAAGGAGTATATGCAGCGCAAGGTCCCAAGCCCATAACTTTTTTATAGTCCTTATTCCCTAGAGGGTCTAAATCATCTTTATAATCCTGTATTCCAGATTGATGCAAACAACTAATACATCCACCTTTACTCTCATAATCGGAAGGAGTATTCATCAATGCTTGCACACATTCTCCATTGCCATATATCCATAAATGTAAAAGGTGTGGCCTATCATGTGCAGGTATTTGAATTATCTTTTCATTTAAATACTCTGCGATTTCAACTTGTCCAGTAGAATCTACTATTAAATCATATTCGTCAAAATTACTAATTGTATTTACACTTTTTTCTACAGAGTGAATGAAAAGTCCATTATTACCAACCTGCTCTTTAATATATTCGATTATTGCATTTGCTTTATTTAATCCAATATACTTTTTCCCTAATATATGTCTTCCTATATTTTCAAGTTTAAGGTCATCATAATCACAAACACTAAAACAACCTGTTTCCATACCAGCACCAATTTTAACTAATGCATCTGCAACATATCCTCCGATTGCACCTGCTCCAATTTGTAAAATTTTCAGATTCGTTAAATTATTGTTTTTAATACCTTCTATATTTCTATTAATTAATTCTTGCATACAGTAACTCTTTATATAAACAGGTAACACCATCTCCCTCAATATTTCCGATAATATTCTCACATTCCCTTTTAACAATTTATAATATTTACTCTTCCATTCTACAAAAAATGAAAAAAAATGATTCTCAAAGACCAAAGAAACGAATATTTTTTTATCGGATTTAAATTTATTTAAATTTCTTTTTAAAACAAAAAAACAATTAGGATCAATATCATTAATAAATAAAAACATTTTCCCTAATGTTATCTCCCCCTCCCTATTAAAGTAATTTGACAATAAAGGAATATTATCTTTAAAAACTTTCAACAAAATAAAATCAAAATCAATCGTTTTTTGACATTTATTATCTTTAGTAGAAATATATGTTAAAGGTAGATTCTGAAAACTCCCATTATTATTTAACTCCACAAATAAGTTTTCAGAACTATACTTTTTCTCAAACTCATTTGAAAATATCATCCACATTGGAATTATTTCTTTTCTCAACTCTTTCATAAAAATTGAGGGATTCATTAATTCTAATATTACATGTTTAAATTGGCTTTCCAGAAAACATATAACATCTACCAGATTCTTTCTATTAATTTCTATTTTGTCATGCAAGGCATAGCAAAAATTATAGGCTTTTTTATTCAAATAAGTAAAATGAGAATCAATTGAAAAATGAGGCAAAGGGAAAATAAAATGTTTAATCCTTTTATTTACTTCAATTAAATCATCTTCAAACAAATACACTCTTGGAGGATTAATAAAATCCCAATCCAAAAAAAATACACCTAATCTTATATTGAATCCAGATACAACAATATTTTTCACCCATAAACTATTGTAAAACCGTTTTTTTAAATTTGTATCATAGGGATCCACTAGATTATAACCTAGCTGTGTAAGATATTGAGCACATGAAGCGGGAATCAAAGCGTATCCCCCTCATAAACTCTTAAAGCATAATATTTTTTATTTAAAAGTAAACTAAACCAATCTTCTTTATAACTTTTGTTTCCTGCTATCCATAGTAACTTAGGAAGCTCATTAAATTTCCCATTACTAATAAGTTGACTCCACCCTTGATAATCACAATTAGAAGGCCGTGGTTGTGGTTCTGGATGAGTATGCCATTCGCCTATATATTGTAATATCCCATTTGAAATTTCATGTACCTTGTTTAAATAACTTTGATGTTTTGTAGACTTTCTATGAAAGCTATAAATAGTTCTTTCATCATCATCTGCTGGAGAACTAATATCGATTACCCTTAATGATTTACTACGTATTTCACCAATAATTATTCCACACGCCTCAGCTTTTTGAGCATCTGCAAACTGTCTGTGAAGATGAATTAAATGAAGTGCACTATCTGTTAAGTGCACTTCAAATCTTAGTTCATCAGAATAAAGATGCAAGCCCAACTTCACCCACCCCTTGTAGGTTCAATTATTGCTGGGGACGTAGCTTGATATGGCAATTCCTGATTAGCATTCTCAATAACCACATAACTTTCATTGTCAGGAATTCTTTTTCCGAATTGGCTTCGCAGAAAACCAATTGAAGTTTTAGGTGATTCAATATCAATAGCTACTGAAACTGCGCTAAGTAAATCTTTAGCTAAATCATGCGCTTCTTGTCTTTCCTCTTTAGGAATTCTATTGAAGTCTTCATCTGTATGTTCAGGAATAGAAGGTTCTTTGACTGGCCCAAGTAATGCCTTTGGGAGATGTCTTAAAACATGCAATAAAGCAAGATCATCTCTATCTTTAACATATTGATAATTTTGATTTGCTATAATCATCAGCAATATTGAGCTTGGCCCTCCACCATCTTTATATTCTTGATCTCGCCAAGCTTTAAGATAACGAGCAATATATCTTAATTGCCGACCATTATCTTCTTGATCAGCCAAAAAATCTGCATACCATTTACGAATTAACTCACAGTCACTATCTTTCCAATTACCATCACGTAAAGCCATATGGATTTTAGTAATGTAATGTAATTCGATGATTTTCGCTTCACTTTCAAAGCTTTCAGTTGCGTAGTGATAACCCTTGAATACTGAACCGTACCGGGTTTGTCGGAGAGTCAATATTCTGAGAGACTACCCCCGATGACAAAATTAAAATACACCCCTGAAATCAGAGATAGAGCGGTTCAATTATTGATTGAATCTGAAAAAGATTATCCTTCTACTTGGGCTGCAATCACAGCAATTGCGCCTAAGATTGGTTGTACTCCTGAAACACTTCGTGCCTGGCATCAAAAGCATTTAGATCAGCAAAATCCAGTTAAAGTACAGCAGCTTTCAGACCAAGAACGTATCAAACAACTCGAACGCGAAAATAAAGAAATAAAGAACTGCAACGCGCCAATGAGATTCTACGTAAAGCAGCCGCTTTTTTCGCCCAGGCGGAGCTCGACCGCCCACACAAATAATGGTGGATTTCATCCATAACAATAAAGATCGATATGGTGTTGATGCGATTTGTAGGATTTTACCGATCGCAGCTTCAACCTATTACCGAACTTTAGATCTCGCTGACAATCCAGAACATCGAGCGAAACGAGATCTACATGATGAGTATCATGCTGAACAAATTCAACGAATTTGGAAAGAAAGTTCAGGTCGATATGGTGTGCGTAAGGTCTGGCAACAATTGAAACGTGAAGGTTATGTTATCGCACGTTGTACAGTTGCTCGATTGATGCAGAAGCTAGGTATACAAGGTGTCTGGCGTGGTAAGAATAAACAAACCACCCGTAGCCGAGATGATCAAAAACGAGCAGCTGACTTAGTGAAACGGAATTTTAGTGCAGATCAGCCCGACCACCTTACGAAACAGTGTTTCTCAGGTCACTGATTTTACGTATATTCAAACCCATTCAGGCTGGGTCTATACCGCCTTTATTATTGATGAGTTCTCACGAGCAATTGTTGGATGGAAAGTATCGACACGGATGAATACAGATATGGTGCTCGATGCATTAGAGCAAGCATTACATGATCGAGGTATACCCAAGAATGTGATTCATCATTCCGACAGAGGTGTGCAATATCTTTCCATTCGTTATACCAATCGTTTAGAAGCAGCAAATTTACGAGCTTCAGTCGGTACAACTGGTGATTCATACGATAATGCTTTGGCTGAAACGGTGAATGGCTTATACAAAACAGAGGTGATTGAATATTTAAAAGCAGATTGGCGTGGTTTAGCAGATGTACAACTTGCGACATTAAACTGGGTAGATTGGTTCAATAAAGAGCGTGTACATAGTGCACTGGGTTATGTGTCACCTGTTGATTTTGAAGCAATGTACTATGATAAAATTAATCCGTTAGGTCAGGTAGCCTAACTTAAATAAAGTCTCCGACAAACCCGGTACGGTTCAGGTTGATTTATCCAATAGCCTGCAATTAGTTGAATATTCTTATCTAAATATAAAATTTTCACTGAGCAGCACTTAAATAATCTCCCCACCACTGCATCATTTCAGTTCGTTGAATTAAATAATCCGCATGATTATAGCTAGCACGTGTACGATTCTTATCAATATGCGAAAGTTGAGCCTCAATCCAATTATCTTGGAACAATCCTGAGTCATTCAAAATAGTACTGAAGGTAGAACGTAATCCATGGGAGGAAAGTTGATGTTTTCCATACCCCATCTTACGTATAGCCATATTTAATGTATTAAAATGAATCGGGTGATCCTGCTTTCGCGGACTAGCAAAAATGAATTTTTCACCCAATGACCATTGCATCGCATCTTTTAAGATCTCTAACGCCTGATCTGAAAGTGGAACTAAAAAATCTGGAATTTCATGTCCTAGGATAACTTTACGTCGAAACTGTTTAATATGTAAGGCTGGAATTCTCCAAATTTTATCTTTTATATCAAAATGATGAGGTTCAGCCATTAACAACTCTGCCCCTCGCACGCCAGTATATAATTTAAACATGAGTGCTTTTTTAATAATGGGATGTGCATCCAACTTTTTTAATTTATGCATAAAATCTGAGATGTCTTCAGCTTTTAAATAAGGATAGTTCTTCTTGATTTTATTGTTAACAGCAATTTTATTTAAACCATGCGCGATATTATATTCACAATAGCCCATTGCTACAGCATAGTCAAAAATTTGGTTCAAATAACTACAAGCTTTTTTGACAGGTTCTTTAACTTGACGTGACTCTATTTTTCTAATTATTGAAACTAGGTCATAGCGCTTAATATCTTGAAAAGGGATATCCTGAAGAACTGGATAAATATCATGCTGTAAACATTTTTCTGCTAACTGGAGAACACCACAGCGTGGTAAATCATTGAATGCATTTTTAAGTTTGAACTGTAGCCACTCCTCTGCTACCTGATGAAAAGTAATTAAATTAGAAACAGTTTCATTTTCAAAACAGAAATTATTATCTCTAAAATCATCCCTGACTTGTCGTGCCTTTTTCAGGGATAAATCAGGATAAAGCCCTAACTGAATTCGGCGGCGTTTCTTGGTTTTTGGATCTGTATATCGATAACTCCAAGACTTCCTTCCATTTGGTTCAATTTTTAGACTAAGTCCATCTTCATCCGATAAAAAACAAGTTTTTTCCTTGCAATGAGCTTGGCGAACTTTAATTTCAGTAAGACTCATGAGATTTGAATGAAACCTATCAATGGACTGATCAAATTAATTATACCAAAATAGAAGGACTTTCATATGATGCGTAGACTACGCATCATATATATTTGTAATATATTGTTTTATATATTTAATATTTTAAGTATTTGTATTTTAGTAACCATTATAAGTACCACCTCTTCTTTAAGTTCCCAACAACTCACTTTTTCTGTCATCAATGTTAAATAAGTCTTGTGCTTTAAATTCTTAGATGACCTCCTCTACCCTTTATTATCATTTTTATAAAAGTAACTATATGTACTCATTAAAATTTGTAGAGCTCAAAAACAAAAAAGACCGCTATATAGCAGTCTTTTAACTTAATTAAATAATAATTAATTCATTTTCATCATAAGTGCATAAGCATCACGTTTGTTTTGACGCAATGATTCTATCTCGGACTTCGTCAGCTGTTTTACGAGAGTTGAGGATATACTTTGCTTCCCACTCTGTGAGCCTTTCGAAATCGTACCCGTAAATCGATTTCCACCATGCTTCAAGATTACCATATACATCCCTCAATTGCTGAAGAGTTTCTTTACTTAGAGCTAATTGTGATGAGTATTGTTTACCCGTCAGTGCATATGCTCCAATAACTTTATTCGTCCCAGTTGTTTCAATATGACCTTTTAATGATGGCTAGCATTAAATTTTACACTAAATTTACCGCTAGCATCTCTTGGATATTATTTTTCGTATCAGGCAGCACTCTCAAAAGCCGTTTGTTTGGACAGTCCCCATGATCATACACGAGGCAGCTTCAAATACTTATGGGCCCATCCTATCCAGTTGTATCTTCTTGCATCACATGAATATTGTATACTCATTTTGACTACTTGAAAATTATGGAACAACGTCAATAAAAACAATAACTCTAGAGTCTTTAGTCGACATTCCTAAAAAGTGAACCGTACCGGGTTTGTCGGAGAGTCAATATTCTGAGAGACTATCCCGATGACAAAATTAAAATATACCCCTGAAATCAGAGAAAGAGCGGTTCAATTATTGATTGAATCTGAAAAAGATTATCCTTCTACTTGGGCTGCAATCACAGCAATTGCGCCTAAGATTGGTTGTACTCCTGAAACACTTCGTGCCTGGCATCAAAAGCATTTAGATCAGCAAAATCCTATTAAAGTACAACAGATATCTGATCAAGAAAAAATGAAGCAAATGGAACGTGAAATTAAAGAATTAAAGCGTGCCAATGAAATTCTACGTAAAGCAGCCGCTTTTTTCGCCCAGGCGGAGCTCGACCGCCCACACAAATAATGGTGGATTTCATCCATAACAATAAAGACTTATATGGTGTTGATGCGATTTGTAGGATTTTACCGATCGCAGCTTCAACCTATTACCGGACTCTAGATCTCTGCGAAAATCCAGAACATCGAGCAAAGCGAGATTTACATGACTTGCATCATGCTGAGGAGATTAAACGAATTTGGAAGGAAAGTTCAGGTCGGTATGGTGTACGTAAAGTCTGGCAAAAACTGAAACGTGAAGGCTATATTATTGCACGCTGTACTGTTGCTCGATTAATGAAAAAGCTAGGTATACAAGGTATTTGGCGAGGTAAGAACAAACAAACCACCCGTAGTCGAGATGACCAAAAACGAGCACCTGACTTGGTGAAACGGAATTTTAGAGCTGATCAGCCTAATCACTTGTGGGTTGCTGACTTTACCTATATTCAAACAAATTCAGGCTGGGTCTATACCGCCTTTATTATTGATGTGTTCTCACGAGCAATTGTTGGATGGAAAGTATCTACACGGATGAATACAGATATGGTACTCGATGCACTTGAGCAAGCATTGCACGATCGAGGCATGCCAAAGAATGTGATTCATCATTCCGATAGAGGTGTTCAATATCTTTCTATTCGCTATACCAATCGTTTAGAAGCTGCAAATTTACGAGCATCAGTCGGTACAACTGGTGATTCATACGATAATGCTCTGGCTGAAACGGTGAATGGCTTATACAAAACAGAGGTGATTGAATATCTAAAAGCAGATTGGCAAGGTTTAGCGGATGTACAACTTGCGACACTAAACTGGGTAGATTGGTTCAATAAAAAGCGTGTACACAGTGCACTGGGTTATGTATCGCCTTTTGAGTTTGAAGCAATGTACTATGATAAGATTAACCCGTTAGGTCAGGTGGCCTAACTTAAATAAAAAAGTCTCCGACAAACCCGGTACGGTTCAAAGGTAAATTCAACATTTCTTTCCATATCATTTCTTTGTGTCTCTGGATGAACAAAAGAAACATAGCTTATTTCAAAGAATCGGGCTAGGGTTTTTATGCCAATGATTTTGTTCTCTTCATTAGCAATTAAAACATCTAATTCCAGATCAAACTCTTCTAATTATTTAATTAAATCTTTAACTTTCATTTTACTATCAACCTCTATGAATTATTTAAAAAATTAGCACAATGAAACTTGTGAAAAAAATGGATTTGAACAAAATTTTTTAGCAAAAAAAGCATAGCAACCAGAAAAATCTTTCCAGCAATCAACAAAAATATCCCCGTGTGCTTCCAGTTTACAACATTTTGACTACCACACTGCCCACAGTAGTAATAATAGCCTTTGATACGGCCACCGCATTCAGGACAATTTTTATGATTAATGAATAAGTTACTCAACGTCTCTTCTCCAAAATTCTTATTATCAAGTTGTAAGTGAAGATAGCACACATTTATAAAAATGTCTTTTTTAAAACATCAAAAGATGTTATAAAAAAGACATTCGCTACTTTAGGATAACTTTTAAGATGAATTTAAATCTCCTTGATGAAGAATCAATCCAACCTTCTGAACCCACGCCATGTGATTTTTTCAAAGGTGAAAATGCTATCAAAAAAGCTAAACAGTTAGGATTACCTGATCTCGAGTTAGTCAGAAACGCAATTATGATCGGTGATGCTGACTATAGAACAAATACTCACTATAACCGTGCACGCTTTATTGCACGATGGGGAAAAATTGGAGAACAGATTGCTTTACTGCTTCGACAATCTGATCCTGCTTGGATATTCCACAATGACAGCCAGCCAAGAATTGAGAATACAGTAAAGAAAATACAAATTATCTTTATGAGCGGGAATATTGCATTGGGGTTAGCTGATCAAGTTGTATCAGCACACTGTGAAAAAGGATTAATGACATTAAATAATATTAAGGAGAATCAGTCTGCTTATGATGATGAGACAAAATTGAGAACATGGATTTTATACTTTCCTTCAGCATCACATCCAGCCTATAAAGACATTGATATCCCAAATATTCCTTTTGAATTTGCATACCCAACTAGCTTCGTACAGGACTTAAAAGCGAAAAAAATTTCAATTTTACCAAGTGACCATACTTGCAGAATTGCATTTGAAATAGATAATACAGTTCCTGTAAAAACTGATCCTAAGCCAGTATTGGAACCATCTAATGAAATTAAACCAGATGATTTTGATATTCAGCTTGTAGTTTAATCTGAGGTTAATGTGTTTAATAAAGATCGTTTACGTATTGCTAAAGAATTACGAGGACTTAGCAATACCGATTTCGCAGAAAAATTGAGTTGCTCTATCTCTAAGGTAAAGCAACTTTTAGACGTGGATAAAGAAATCAATGAAAATGATCAAGATGATATATGCCGTGTATTAAATTTACCCAAGTCATTCTTTGAAGGTAATGACACACAACCACATGAAACAGACCAAATCTTCTATAGATCGGTTGCTCGTATTAAAGCACAGCATAGAAAAGCTAATGAGGCATATACTCTTTTAGCAATAAATATTAACAAGTACTTAAATCAGAAAGTAAAGTTACCTACTTTTCACCGTCCTGATTTAGATATTACTGAGTTTTTGGGTGAATCTAAGTATGCCGATCACCTAGCGTCAGAGTTGAGAGGTTTATGGGCTTTAGGTAATCAACCTATTAATAACATTGTTTCGTTGTGTGAGCTAAAGGGAATCCGTGTCTTTAGATTACCGACTGAAATTCGAGAAATTGATGCACTATCTTTTTTTGATGATGAAAGTGGTAGCCCTTTCATATTTCTAAATACATTTAAGTCTGCCGAAAGAGCCCGCTTCGATTGTGCACACGAACTTGGTCATATCGTTATGCATACGCATAACAAAAAAATTCGTGTCGAGAAAGATAATCGTGTTCTCGAAACTGAAGCGGATCAATTTTCATCTGAATTTTTAATGCCAACAGATGCATTTCTTTCTACTGCTCCACGCTATTTTTCACTAGAAAATATGATTGAGTATAAAAAGATTTGGCGAACATCCCTGAAGGCTATTAACTATAAAGCTCACAAGCTGGGATTAGTTAGTGATTGGGTTAATCGTAGTAACTCTATAAAGATCAATTCGTTGGGCTACAACATTAATGAACCTGAAGAAACTCATCGAGATGAGAGTTTGATGTTGCCCAAAATTATCTCTGTTTTAGCCTCACAACCATCTTTTGATAAAAATAAAATGCTTGATGAAATTGGAATCTCTGAAGAAGATTTTAATCAATTAACATTTGATGCTTTAGCTAAAGTTGAGCCCCCGAAGAAAAAACATAAGTTATATATTGTCGAGTAATACAAACCTTCCTTAAAAATAATGCGCCTTACGGCGCACTATTTATGCAAAATCCTGATTAATTTTTTTATGACTTCACGCCCAACGTAGTTTTGCATCCCATAAGTCATACTGAAAATGTAACTTGCCCCATCATGACTTTTTTCATATAGCCTACTTGAACTGACACCATAAATCCCATGTGTTCCATGAAGCATCGTATACAATTTCAGATAAATTCTTTAGTTATGTGATCATACAATGTGCTCAAATTACCTATTTCCAAGTAAAAGAAATTTGACACTTTTAGGTGTCGATACCAGCCTGTTCAATCTTGAGCTTAAGGACCATGTGTTCCCTTCTTACCATGCCCCGATCATTTTAAATGGCTCTGAACATTTGGAACTTGATATAGCAAAGTTTGGCTTGCTCCCGAGCTGGGCAAAAGAGTTGAAATTCAGTAGTCATACCTATAACGTTCGTACCGAGTCTGTAGCAGATAAGCCCAGTTTTCGACATGCTTGGAAGTACAGCAAGTTTTGCCTTGTGCCTGTACAGGAGTTCTATGAACCCAAATACATCAATGGCAAACCACACTGGTACACCATCAAGCGTAAAGATGAACAGCCTTTTACAGTTGCTGGTATCTATGACGATGCTGTGATTAATGGCAATAAGGTACGTTCATTTTCAATGCTCACCATCAATTCTGATCATCACCCATTCATGAAGCAGTTCCATGCACCGAAGGATGAGAAGCGATCCATCATCGTGATTCCAGAGCAGTATAGAAAAGATTGGTTGACTACAGACCATGAAGGGGTCGTCTCAGGAAACGGAAAATATAGCACGCTAAGGATTTTCACTCCGACTTCTTTTAACGATATCCAACACGGTATTTTTGCTTAGATTGACCAGCCGACCGACTTGTCGATAAGAGTGTCC
>NZ_VPEE01000038.1:0-21196 GCF_013417345.1 Acinetobacter sp. YH16032
CAAGCTGTGGCTGAATTTATTCAGGCTTAAGTTCAGAACAACTTAAACCTGAACTCAGGAAACATCACTTGTCACGGGTGACTCATCTTGACGCTTTGCCAGATTGCTCCACCAGTCTGGCTTTTTTTTTCACAGTAATTAGACCATTAACAACGACAATTAAATATCAGTCTCGTGATTCCTTAAAACGGCGATAGTTATGTCATAAGTGATTGAAACGATGTCACTCATCATTCTCAAAGATTCAGATGATTCTTCTAATTTTATCTTAAATCAATTGTTTAAGTAAATTTTTAAAGCGTTGGTTTAGAAGCTAAAATCCGCTTAATTGTGCCTATATCATAGTTTCTATTACCCAATTATGATCAACAACGATTAGTCGTTAGTATTTAAATTAAAAACCCATCACCTAGATGATGGGTTAATTGTTGATGTCTAAAGATTTAGATTAATACGCCCACTGGATGAGCAATCGAAATAGACCAGCAATCAATAATAGACTTAAAAAACCACCGAGCCATAAAACAATAAACCACCCTGCTTGATTCAGTTTCATTATCATTCTCCTCAGTGGTAACCTTCGTCACCAACACGGACCTTGTCTCTAAATACCCAATAAGATAAAGCGGTATAAAACAATATAATTGGGATTAGAATGAGTGCACCAATGAGAGCAAATAATTGACTACTTTGAGGTGCAGCAGCTTGCCAAATCGTTACACTTGGCGGAATGATATTAGGCCATAAACTAATTAAGAAGCCCGTATACGCAAGAAATACCAAAGCCAATGTATAGATGAAAGGCGCAAACTCCTGACGACGTTTACAAGCTCTGAGCGCAAGGAAAGTAAAAATCAATACCAGTATTGGTACGGGGCTGAAATACCACATTTGTGGTTGGCTAAACCAACGCTGTGCAATATCGTCATGTACAAGGGGGGTATAAATACTGACAGCGCCAAATATTAGAAATAACGCGATCATAAGCTTCGGCATCAGACGGTACATATGATCTTGTACACGCTCATCCGTTTTAAAAATTAACCATCCACAACCGAGTGTCGCGTATAACACAACAACGCCTAAACCTGTAAAGAGTGAAAATGGAGTGAGCCAATCCAGACCACCACCCGTGAACACACCATTGGTCGTCTGAATTCCTTGAATATAAGCGCCTAAAATCACACCTTGTAAAAATGAAGCTAAAATTGAACCCCAAATAAATGCTTGGTCCCAAAGTGCCTTAGTCCGATTAGCCTTAAAACGAAACTCAAAAGCGACTCCACGAAATATAAGCGCGATCACCATTAAGGTGATGGGCATATATAATGCAGACAACACAGTCGAATAGACCAGTGGAAAAGCGGCAAATAAACCAGCTCCACCAAGTACCATCCAAGTCTCATTGCCATCCCATACGGGTGCTACAGTATTCATCATGACATCACGCTCTTGGCGATCTTTCACAAATGGAAATAAAATACCAATTCCCAAATCAAAACCATCAAGAACGACATAAATCAACACACCTAGTGCGATGATCACAATCCAAATCAATGATAAATCAATCATTTCAAATTCTCCTGATCATTCACCCTGTTTGATGCTTCAAGTTGTTGTTCATTATCAATGGTACTCATCGGGCGTTTAGACGCTCGGATCACTTCGCCATCTGAATGTGGTGTTGAATAAATAAATTCTGGTCCTTTTACCATCATTTTCAACATATAAAAGATACCGATACCAAATACGATGCAGTACACCACAACAAAAATAATTAGCGTAAGTCCAACCTGTTCCGCAGAGACAGGAGATAACGCATCTTTCGTACGCATTACGCCATAGATAATCCAAGGTTGACGTCCCACCTCTGTGGTAAACCAGCCTGCCAATAATGCAATAAAACCTGAAGGCCCCATCCACAAAGCAAACTTGTGCAACCATTTAGAATCATAGAATTTGCCTGTCTTACGTAGCCATAGACCAAATACAGCCAGTAAGATCATGAGCATGCCCATACCCACCATGATTCGGAAACTCCAAAAAACGATGGTTGAATTAGGTCGATCCTCAGGTGCGAATTCTTTTAAGCCTTTAACCTCACCATCAAGGGTATGTGTCATGATCAGGCTACCCAGATTTGGAATACCAATCGCATATTTAGTTTCTTCAGCTTCCATATCTGGAATACCAAATAGATACAACGGCATACCATGATCTTTATTGGTTTCCCAATGACCTTCGATTGCAGCTAATTTAGCAGGCTGATGTTCTAAGGTATTCAATCCATGTAAATCACCCACGAACATCTGTAGTGGAGCTAAAGCAAGGATCATCCACATTGCCATCGAGAATGACTTTTTAACTAACGCATCACGGCGTCCTTTGAGTAGATGCCATGCAGCAGTTGCGGCAACCAATAAGCCTGAAACCAAGAAAGCGGCCAGTGCCATATGCGCTAATCGATAAGGAAAGGATGGGTTAAAGACAATCGCGAACCAATCTTGAGGAACAATTATTCCATTTTCAAATGCAAAGCCTTGAGGTGTTTGCATCCAGCTGTTAGATGACAGAATCCAAAACATGGATATACATGTTCCTATTGCCACCATTAAGGTTGCAAAAAAATGCGTCTTTGGTCCAACTCGCCCCCAGCCAAACAACATGATACCGAGGAAACCAGCTTCTAAGAAAAACGCACTGAGCACTTCATACGTCAGCAATGGTCCAGTGACACTACCAGCAATACGTGAAAATTCACTCCAGTTGGTTCCAAACTGATAGCTCATCACCACGCCTGAAACGACACCCATACCAAATGAAAGTGCGAATATTTTTATCCAAAATTTAAACAGATCTCGATAAACAGGATCATTCGTTTTAAGCCAACGCCATTCGAGCACAGCCAAAAAACTTGCCAATCCAATCGAAATTGCTGGAAAGATAATGTGAAATGAAACAGTGAATGCAAATTGTATACGCGCCAATTCGAGCGCTGTTAGTCCTAGATCCATGAGGTCACCTTATCATTGAATTTTGTGGTGAATGTTGTTCTTCAATGAGTTTAAAACTACAGTCAGAATTACATTGTAGATGTCATGTATCATTCCGATAACACGCGATTTTAAATTCACTTTTTTGAGGATGAGTGAATACCGTCTGTTAGCTACAGACTGTTTAAAGATTTTTTTCATAAGATTGAACTCTAAATAAATTGATTAAGATCAAAATGATCCAAGGTTTAAATCAATTAGAGTCCAAAAGGTGGCGCTCGGCCTTGAGGCAGAAGATAGAGCTTCTGTAGAGAAAAATAGACGTGCCAAAAAGAATTGCGGTAGAAGCTCAACTTAACTTGTAAGCGATCAAAAATTTCTTTTACACCAAAATCAAATGGTAAGACGAGGTCTCCATACACAGTGCAATATTGGCATTGGTGAGTAATTTGATTATGGTCGTGATGATGTTCGTTTTCACTCAAATGGTGGACGAGATCGTGATAAGTCTCATGAACATGCTGATGGCGTTCTGGAGAAAGTAAATTATGCATAATAGACATGCATACCGGAGCGACATGAAATTTCTCCGGTAAGATCGGTTGTAAATAAACCGCTAGTTGTAATAACACCGTTGCAAATGCAATGATGAGTCCACTAGATCTTAGCAAAATTTCCTCTCAACTCTTTTCGATAAAGAGTGTTTAGAAACATAGAAAAAAAATCAAGTTAATAACCGACTAGGCTGATCAACTTTCATACTTAACTATACGCCTATTGAACTTGTTTTTAAAGCCTTTTTCAATTTTATACATAACATGTATTTATAATATCTATAAAAATTAAAGTAGCTAAATTTTATGATTTGAAAAAATTTAAAGGGATTTTCAAATAAGATACTCCATTGTGTTCAGTGGGCGGAAATTTGCCACCGTTCATATTGATTTGAATGGCTGGTAAAATGAGCTTTGGCATCCCCAATGTCGCGTCACGGCTATTGCGCATTTCCACAAAATCATTCTTTTTTGAATCAATTCGAATGTGTATATTAGATTCTTTTTGCGTTTTTATATCTGTTTGACACATATATTGATGTCGATTTTCTGGTAAATAATCGTGACATAGATATACACGCATATGATCAGGCAGTTGATAAAGCTTCTGAACTGAATCAAATAATTCTGCTGCACTGCCCCGTGGAAAATCACATCGTGCTGTACCATAGTCTGGCATAAATATAGTATCACCCACGAAAACTGCATCACCTATCACATAACTAAGACAAGCAGGTGTATGACCAGGCGTTGGAATGTTGTAGGCTTCAATTTCTCCAATTTTAAAACACTCATGATCTTTAAATAAATAATCGAATGGTTGCTGTGCGTTTATTGCCTTAATATCCAATTGATAAATTGAGCCAAATGTTTCTTGTACAATTCCAATATGATGACTCATGGCAATTTTGCCACCCAGCTTAGATTTTAAATATTGCGCAGCGGTCAAATGATCAGCATGCACATGTGTTTCTAAAATCCACTCAACCTTGTAATGCTGTTCATGTATGTATTGAATAATCTGGTCAGCATGTTCCGTCGTTGTTGTCGCAGAAGCAGCATCAAAATCTAAAACACTATCGATAATGGCACAACTTAATGTCACAGGATCAGCCACGACATAACTAAATGTATTGGTATTTTGATCAAAAAAATCTTTAATTAGCGGCTTGATTTGATCTTGAGTGGCGTCTTTCATCACTAGTTTCATAACTATGCCCCCATCCATTTACGGTGAATCAAAACTCCTATCAACATCGCAATCACAAAATAGAGTGATTGATAATGCCCTAAACCAATTAATGTTAATCCTGGTGCTGGACAGATGCCTGCGATGCCCCAGCCTATCCCAAACAAGCTAGCACCTATGATGAGCTTTTTATCAAGCTGATTGCTCTTTGGTAGATCAATAGTCTCATTGAATAGAGTTAAAGGTCTTTCACTTCTGGTTACGATCTGAAAGGGTATGAATGCCACGACAATGGCACCCATCATGACAAATGCCAAACTTGCATCCCACTCGCCAAATAAATCAAGAAAATTAAGAACTTTTTCAGGGTTCGACATTCCAGATAACATGAGCCCCACGGAAAAAAGTGAGCCAAACAAAAAAGCAAAAAGGTTTTTCATTTAGAATGCTCCTGTGACATGCCGAATTATATAAACCGTTATAAAGCCTGTCAGCATAAAACTTAGTGTTGCCACAATAGATCTTTTGGACAATCTACTTAAACCACAAATGCCATGCCCACTTGTACAGCCAGAACCTAAACGTGTTCCAAATCCAACTAAAATACCTGCCACGATCATCATGAATGGACTTGCTTCGAGTTCAATTTCAGGCTGAACCCAAATACCATAGATAAACGGTGTGATGATGAGACCCATTAAAAACCACAATGCTGGTGTTTTGAAAACTTTATGCGGATTTAGTACTTGACCGATTAAACCACTAATCCCTGCTATTCGACCATTCACATATAAGTATCCAACCACAGATAAACCGAGTAGTGCTCCACCTAAAAAAGCAATCACAAAATCATGCATAACAATTTACTTATTTACAATATATTTTTTTATATTATATAATTTTGAAAAATAATCAAGATGCTTTAACATACGCATCCTTCTGTTTCAAAGGAACATCCAATGCCGTCTGATGTTGAATTAAATCAAATGGATTTTTCACAAGTTGATCAAGTCAGCGATCGACTTAAAGTCCTGTCGAATCCTGATCGCTTAAAGATACTTTGTATTTTAGTAGATGGTGAATTGAACGTTCAGGAAATTGAGAATCGAACTCAAATTTTTCAACCCACGCTTTCACAACAGTTAACCGTATTACGTAAAGCTGAAATGGTGGTGACTCGTCGTGAAGGTAAACAAATTTTTTATCAAGTGAGTGATCCTAAAGTCCTCACCATTATGCAAACGCTTTATCGCTTATATTGCGATCCTACTTCATAATCTTGCAATTCTTTCAGTTGTGGATATGAGACTCAAATACGATCATATTCTCCATGCAAATGACCATGTATTAAATTTTAAAGTTTTGTATTCAAGAGTACTAAAGTCCAAAAAATTCTATTTTTCAAAAACTTCTTGCAAGTCTTTTGCCATTCCTTGCATAGACTTGAACTCTCCTTGTTGATTTTTCCATACCATAGCTGGCGTGGAAAAAAATCCATATTTATCCATGAGTGACTCGTTATAGTCGATTTTTTCATGTAAAGATTTTGATATATTTTGCGTAACAACTAATCGCTCTTTACCTTTCTTTTTATTGTAGTCATTAAATACTTTAGCAGGATCACTTGAGTTAAGTATGGTGACAATCTGCCCTCGACTTTCTTCTCGAATCACACCAACTTGTATATGTCGAAGTTGAACTTTTCCCGAGTTTACCCATGGTCGTGCAGCTTCCCAAAATTGATGGCAATATGGGCAGTTAGGATCTGAAAATACATAAACAACGCGTGCTGCTGTATTTTCACCATCTTGAATCCAAGTCGACTTTTCAATGCTCTTCCATACATCATCTAATACGGCGTCTTTGACATGAGTATTTAATGCTTCAATAGAAATATTTTCACCTTGAGCATTATATAAATCACCCATAATGTAATATTTCTGATCATTAGAAATAAAAACCGTGCCTGGATGTTGGTTCATATGCCCTGCCCATCCTGTCATACCTGCTGGTGCTGGAATTTCTTTTACAAACTCAAAGCCCTCTGCTGAAATCTGCTTTTTTAAATCCGCATAACTGACGCTACTTATTAAAAATACGCTAGACAACAATATTAATTTATTTATATCTTTCATAACCTTTAGCTCTACTCAGCTGTCATTTTAATTAAATATTCTTGCAATTTTGCAGCGCTTAACTCACCCATATGTCTATCCACCAATTTACCTTTTTCATCGTAAAACAATGTAGTTGGCAAGCCAAAACTATTGCTCTGCTTGGGCATTTCCCCATTTACATCAAGTCTGACATTTTTAAAGTTGAAGCTGTGTTTTTGTAAATAGTTTTGAACCGTTGTGATATCTTCACCTTGATTGAGCATCACAAAATGAATATTGGGATGAGCCTTTTGTGCTTGAAAAAGTATTGGCATCTCTCTATGACATGGCGGGCACCAACTCGCCCACAAATTAACGACTGTAGGCTGACCCAAAAAATCTGTGAAATACCCTTCATTCTTATTTTCACTATGATCAGTTGGGAGTATCTGAAAACTTAGATCAGGATAAAAACTTTCAACCTTGTATTGAGTTTTTATCATTACGCCAATCGCTACCCAAAATAAAAACACCCCAACTAAAATGATCTTCATTTTTGTTCGTAAGCTTCGATTGAGAATGATATAGCTTAGCCCACCGAAGAATAATCCACTCCATAAGCTAAATCCTTTATCTTGGATTTTGAGTATATCTAAAGGATTTGCAATATAAGTCTCCCAATAGAACATAACAAAGATGACTCTAGCGGCAACTGCTCCAATAATGATGCTTGTCCACACTGAATCTTTACTGATTTTGACTTGGGTATCTGTCCATTTATAGTGATGACCTAAAACATTGATCAGGATACTGATGAACAGTATCCCACTGAATAGAATCAATAAAACCCATGGAAACATGAGTGATCCAAGTTGAATCCCATCAAATGAAATCATTACTGAACCATCCCGACAGATTGTTCCTGCAATCGATTTAATAACTGTGTTGTAGTAAAAGTACCAGTCAAACGCAGATCACGTATTTCATCATGTTGCGTATTTAAAAAAATAAATGTTGGCGGACCTAAAATTTGCCATTTTTTTAACAGTTCATCTTGGCTTGGTTCAAAATGAGTGAGATCTAATTTAATTAAAACCAAATCATTGAGTTGGGCTTGAACATCTTCACGCGGAAGTACCTCTTTTTCTATCGGTTGACATGCAACACACCAATCTGCGTAAACATCAATTACTACGGCTTTACCTTGATTTGCGTTCAAAACATTTGAAAGCTGCGCGGCAGAATTGACTTTATGCCATGTATGTAATGTTTTGGCCTGCGTTACAAGTGAGTGCGTATACCCTTGCTGCACATAATTCATTCCTAAAAACATCATGCCAAGACTGAGTAATATGATGATGCTTTTAACCACTATTTTTTCGACATAAGGTCGCATTTTCCAGAGTAAATATACAGCGAATCCAAGAAGTAAAAGACCCATCAGAATTTGATAAATACTGGTTGGAATAAGTGGCCGTGCAAAATAAGTGGCCACAAGCAACATCACGAAACCAAAACAGACCTTGAGTCGATCCATCCATACCCCAGGTTTAGGTAAAAAATGCGTCCCGAAAACTGCCGCAATAAAAAGCGGCAAACCAATCCCAATGCCCAAAACAAAAAGATAAGTCGCCCCTAATAAAGGTTGGTTAATCTGTGAGACAAATATTAATGCTCCAGCCAACGGAGCACTCATGCAAGGTCCAACAATCAGTGCAGAAATCATCCCCATGAGTCCTGCACCGATCAATGTGCCCCCTTTTTGTTTTTGTTGCCAAAGATCTAAGCGTTGTAACATTCCTTGAGGTAAAGAGATTTGAAATACACCAAAAAGATTAAGGGCAAAAATAATAAACAAGAGACTAAAAATACTGATGAAGATCGGACTTTGAAACCAACGCTGAAAACTATAGCCCAGTTGAGAAACAACGAATCCCATTAACGCATAAACGATAGCCATCCCTGTGACAAAAATAAAAGCTATTACCGCGGCACGATAACCTCTGTGATTTTGCACAAGAATGCCTGATAAAATCGGAATTAAGGGCAATGAACAAGGCAAGAACGCCAACAATATTCCAAGTCCTAAAAACACCAATAAATTAAGCCATACACTTTGTTGAGAGAGCAAATTTAAAAAAAATTGATCGTTGTTCCATACACCCGAAAAACTGGCTGGCCTATTCAGATTTTCTTTAGATAAATTTGCATCTAGCGTGGATTGATCCTCACTGATTAAATTATTTTCTCCAAATTCGGTTTTATCTCGCTCAAGCGCAGTAGCGTTAAAATTTTTACGATCTGCGACTGTATTGTTATCCTTTGAAATGAGTTGTGTTTCTGTTTTTGGTGAAGCATTTTCTTGTGCATCTCGAGTATTTACAACTCCATTAGATGCTGCTGAAATTTCTTTGAGATTTAAAACTTTCTTAGCTTGTGTAGTTTGCTGCGCTGGGAATAAACCTGTGCTGTCAGTTGTTATCGTTGTTCTTTGAATCGGATAACATAAACCACTTTCAGCACATCCTTGCCATTGAATCTTAAATTCTTGATTTGGTTTGACTGGAATATTGCTGATTACATCCTGATAATGCACTTGGGTCATACCAAAGTTTGGATCATCTTTCTCTTTTGGGCGTGGTAGAGATAACTTTACAGGACCTTGAATGTCTGAAACTTTGATTTGATCATGATAGAGATAGTAACCATCTGCGATCTTCCATTTTAGTTCAGCTTGATGATGACTGACTGATACTGCCTCAAATTGAAATGCTTGATCTGGTGGTAGAAAATCTGCAAATGCAAAACTACTCACCAAAGAACCAAGCAATAAACTACCCTTAAACCAATTATTCATATTGACCGTATCAGTTCCTGTCTAGTCGTTCAAAGTTCAACGAATGAATTAAGAAAGCGTGATAAAACAAATGCCGCTTCAACGCCAATCGTCACTCGAGATCGCTCATACATTTGTACTCGCCCTAACATGAACTTTATATCGCAAAAAATCTCATTATTCCGTTGGAATTCTTTAAATATTTCTGTTGATCACCTTGGCACAGCGTTTGTGATTGAGACTTTACTCGACCCACCAAAGAAACCCTCATTTGATTCACCGAGTACTCCACATCAAGATTAATCATTCTTTCAAAATACGATGCGATTGAATGACGAGTACTGAAAACTCAAGTTCAGGTTAAACATCTTAGAAATTGAACGAATTGATACTTATATTGACTGAAGACAAAATAAGTTTGGATGAATTTATTTTAAAGTGTTCTGTTGTATCGATTGGCTAGGATAAGCAGCATGCGCATATTAATGATGCTCAGACCTTGTCAAAAATCAAACAGGCCTTATAACACTGTGATCAAAAAAATTCGTGGTTATAAATCACATAATTAGTCCACCCACATTTAATTAAAATACCCAACGATAATATTTGAGAAATAAATCACAAAATACACCAACTCAATGTAAGAAAAACTTCACAATATAAGAATTAATTTTAATAGCCTTGAATGGAATTCCAAAATATTTCGTTATGAGTTATTTATCAATATTCAACTAAAATAGTGAGAATTTATTCTCATATTAAATTAAATTCAAAAACAGAATCACACTCAAATATTTAAAGAAAACAAAAATAAAACATAAAATACTGATTTATATATACTATTAATTTTAATAAATATTAATCCAACCACAAATAATATAATAAAAATATAATAAAATACAAAATATATATAAATAAAATAATTTATCTAAATAACAAAATAACAAATAAAAAAATATTATTGTGACTCAAATCTCATTATAACCACCATGATATTAATTCGTTCAAATTAATAATTAAAATAATGTTTGTTTAATTAATCTAAATATTGAACAATAATTAAACACGAAATCTAGCTATTAAAAATCAAGCTAGATCTCAAATAATATCCCATCATTAAGGTGTAATTATGAAATCCTTCGCGTTTGGTATTATAAGTTCAATTGCATTAATCTCGACTGGCTGTGTTTCAACCACATCATTAGGCACTGTAGCTTCCGAACGCAAACAACTCATGATTATTCCGGAATCAGCTTGGAATAAAATTTCAAACCGTAGCTATAATAAATTTGAAAAGAAAGCGAAAACTAAGTCTTTGTATCTTGAAGATCCACGATTAAATCAAATTTTGGCACGTTTAATCCCACATGCTAATCAATATTTACGTGAAGGTCGTCAACCAATTCAATGGCGAATTAACGGTGTGCTCAGCAGCAAACCGAATGCCCAATCCTTTCAAAGTGGGCAAATTGTAGTTAATTCGGCTGTATATATGTTTGAAAACTTATCTGATGACGAGTTAGCCACCCTAATTGCGCATGAAATGGCACACATTATCCGTAATCATAGTCGTGAAAAGGCTTCTCGTTTCGCAGCAATGAATTTGGGTCTAATGGGTGCAACCATGGGAACTGGGGCTGCCATCGGGCTTGCAAGTGGTTTATCTGGTAATCAAACCAATATGTCTCATCGCCGTCATCTAGAAGAAGAAGCTGATTTGATTGGTTTAGATTTGATGGTGAGAGCGGGCTACAATCACAATGCAGCACTCTCATTTTGGGATAAATTCGAAGCTAATCTCAACAAACGTAAAATGAATAAAGATCAATCAACTTTGTTTGCAAGTCATCCGAGCAATGACCAACGTAAAGCATTCTTAACTGAACAAGTCATGCAGATCGAGATGTATCAAAAGGATGTCAACCTTACTGCATTACGATAATTTAGTGTAAATAATAAAGCCCAACACAATGTTGGGCTTTCTCATTTATGGATCAACAAATAGATCAACCATCAATTCTTCATCTGATGGTTCCACTCGATATTTTTCGAAATCAGTTTCACCTTTCTCTCTTAATATCTCTTCGTCGATCATCATACGACCCGTGATCGAACGTTTCTCACTCGTCAAGATTGCATACGCTGCATCAGCCATGATTGCTGGTGTCCGAGCCTTGCTAAATAACTCACGTCCACCGAGAGAAAACTCAATCGCTGCAGTTGCAATAATGGTTCTAGGCCACAAGGCATTAACACTTATTCCATAACGTTCGAATTCTTGATTCATTCCCATGGTCAACATACTCATGCCATATTTACTGATAGTGTAAGGAGAATGAACCGCAAACCACGATTCTTTTAAATTTAAAGGTGGAGAGAGACTAAGAATGTGTGGATTTTGACTTTGTTTTAAATAAGGCAAGGCAGCTTGACTACAGACCATAACGGCGCGAGTATTAACTTGATACATGAGATCAAAACGATTTGGATCAAGCGTTTCAACCCCACTCAAATTAATCGCACCAGCATTATTTATGAGGACATCTATCCCACCAAAATGTTCAGCAGCCTGTTTCATTGCGGCTGCGACAGCATCTTGATCTCGTACATCAAGTTGGATCGCTAATGCTCTCCCACCAGCTGCTTCTATTTCTTTTGCAACAGAATGAATCGTACCACTGAGTTTCGAATGTTCAGTGCTCGTTTTTGCAGCAACCACAATATTTGCACCATCTTTTGCAGCTTTAAGTGCAATCTCACGACCGATACCTCTGCTTGCACCTGTAATGAACAGTGTTTTTCCTTGTAGTGTCATAATCCCTCTGTGTTATTTTGTTTTTTGAGTTTTCAATGTACAAAAAAAAAGCACTTATGCAAAATTTCTTTATGAACCTCTAAGTCGTAGAAGCATACATTTTGCAATTACAAAATTAGAATTGTTTTGATAGCATGCTAAAAAATTTAAATAACATTCTGTTTTTATTAATTTTTAAAAAACCAACTATAGTTGCATTTTGTGCCAAAAATTCACCTTTGATTTTCAATCTTAATTTGTGTGAAATTTAAAAAGTGAAAATCGCTCTCATACGCCTATTATTATTCTGAGATAAAAAAAAGCCCAAGGAGGAGTACAATCTTTGGGCTTAGTAAACTGAATATTTACATTAAAATAATATACCTAATTGATATAAAATAGAAAGCACTAATTTATTTTTTTAATATTATTTTAAAAATATTTTTATAATCAACAATATAATTAGATTAAGAAGTATAATTTTCTAGGATTTAATCTTGTCTATCTCGTATCAACTGCGTTGATGCAATATTTTCGTAAATCGTTTGCTGCAATTGATCTCTGAATTCAATCAAATCCTGTTCTGTTTTGATATTTGAGATTGATTGTCGTGGTAAAAATTTGAAATAGAATGGGACTCTTTTAGGAATAATATTTTTGGGTATTGAAGGCAAAACATCACCTTGACGGAGTAATTTTCCAATTTTAGGAACAGCTAAAAGCTTTTTAAACCACTTTTTTTCAAGCAAATAATTGGCATCAAGTGCCAAATCGAATACTTCATCACCACCTACAGCTACAAAAGGTGCAATGTCGTAGTCAAATTCTTGAGCTAACTTTAAGAATCCGTAGCGCTCTTTCCATATGAGTTGATATTCTTCCCCTTTGCGCTTTACGACCTCACGCCCACCACCTGGAAACACTAGGATAGAGTATCCTTGTTGCATTGCATCTCTGGCGTATTCTCTTAGACCCTCAATTGCACCCATTTTATGAACCATATCTTTCCAATACGGTATTTTGAAATGAATGTGATCACCTAAACTCACAATTTTAATTTTGTGCTCTGTATATAGATAATCAATCAAAATTGGCGTATCAAATACACCATAAATTGTATGATTACCCACATACATGGCAGGTCGATCAGCATTGAGATGTTCAACACCAAGAAAGGTCGGTTTAAAATAAAAACGTTGCAACAAACTACCATATCGGATCATTTTAGAATGGTGTTGGATTTGCAATGCTTTATTTTCCATTGAACATCTCTTTATCTAATTAAGCTACTCGCTTCTGCACCAGTATTGAACCAACAGAATAACCTGCGCCAAATGAACATAATACACCGTATTCACCATCATTCACTTGATCTGCAGTTCGGTGTAACGCAATGATGACACCAGCTGAAGAAGTGTTTGCAAACTCGTCTAAAATGATTGGAACTAAGTCTGGATCTGCTTCAGCAGCAGCTTTACCCACAACTAGCTTTAAAATTAACTCGTTCATGCTGGCATTGGCTTGATGTAACCAGAAACGTTTAACATTCGTCGGTTCGATTTGGTTTTTCTCAAGTTGCTTTGTAATCATTTTCGCAACCAATGGGCATACTTCTTTAAACACTTTACGGCCATCTTGACGGAAGCGTTTATCATCCGCGTTGGTTGTTTCACTTGGATTCAAGAAACCAAAATTATTACGAATGTTATTAGAGAATTGCGTAAACAATTGCGTATCTAAAATTTCGAATCCAGTTTTAGAATCTGTATCTTCAATAATTGAAGCTGTCGCTACATCACCAAAAATGAAATGACAATCACGTGAACGATAATCTGTATGACCTGATGTGATTTCCACATTGACCAAGAGCACACGACGAGCACCAGACTTGATCGCATCATAAGCTTGTTTTAAGCCAAATGTTGCAGCAGAACAAGCAACATTCATGTCATAAGCATAACCTTGAATGCCTAATGCAGTTTGAATTTCAATAGCAACCGCAGGATATGCACGTTGCATATTTGAACAAGCCAATATTACAACATCAATGTCTTCAGCAGTTACACCGGCATTTTCCATTGCTTGTTTTGAAGCGATCACACCCCACTCAGCTTGAAGTGAAATTTCATCATCTGATCGTTCTGCTAAGTTTGGACGTAAACGATTAGGATCTAATACGCCTTCCTTCTCTACAACATAACGTGCTTTAACACCTGAAGCCTTCTCAATAAATTCTGCACTTGAACCACGGCGTGCTTCGATTTCGCCCGCAGCAATTTTTTCAGCATTCTCTTGATTAAACTTTTCTACATAAGCATTTAAACTTTCAACCAATTCTTCATTGGTGATGACATGTTCAGGATGGAATAAGCCAGTGCCTGTAATACGAATGCCCATGCAAAACTCCTTTTTTGAGTAACTCAATATTTCAAATTAAAGCTATATTAACTGATTCCGAGACGTTCCCATACTTTTTGAATACGGTTTGGCGAAATTGGCATCTTGGTTTTCATCGGTTGAGAGAATAATGAGATTCTCAGTTCTTCAACCATAAAATATAACTCTTTTAATTTCTGATCATTTTTATATTTAAATAATTTATCCATCCAAGGATCGACTTGAGCAATCGCATCATCATCTCGTTTGAGATTATGAGGCAAACGATCAATCCTGATCAATAAAGCTTTAAGATAGCGTGGAAATTCAATCCACACGTCTACAGATTTACTATAAGCAAAATCCGCTAAACTCATTAGATCAAGTTGATCTTCAATATCATCGATATTTTTACCAAATACATTGGCATCAATCATCATCAACTCGCGTCGAATTTGTTGCCATTGTACATAAATGTCATTAAAGGCAGCCAAGACCTTTTGACCATGCGTCAGGAAAGACTGCTTGACAGCCTGCAGAATTGTTTGGAAATCTTGCGCATCTACAGGCTCTTTCTCTAAAGCCATTTGCAATGTTGCGTAAACTAACATTTGTTCTAACTGAGCTTTATCACCCAAAGGGGAATAGGCTAATGCGAGTGGTTTAGAAATTTGTTTTTTAAGCTGTCGAATCAAATCACCTAGCTGCATATGAATCAGGCGAATAATACCAGCACGATGATGGCGTATTGCTTCGAGCTGATCATTAAACGTTTGAATGACAACACCTGACTCATCCTTTTGCTCAAGCTTAGAAAATTCCTTGCTTGGTACAAGTGCTTGATATTGTTTGACGACGACACCTGTGACTTTTTGCGATGCTTCAAACACAAAATGCTCAGGGAAAGTTTGATACTCACCTTTTAACTGCTTGACTGGACTATGCGTTTCAGTACGACAGCGTGCTTTTAATTCAGATAAATCGCGACCTTGCTCAATCACTCGTCCTTTTTCATCGATGACTTTAATGAGCGGTAAAAGATATTGTTCAATTCGATCTACATTAAAATCTTTTTCAGTGATCTGTTCGCCTCTCAATTGAAAAGCTAAAAAACTAAAAATATGCTTTTGTAAATCTTGCGCATCTATTTTGGACATCAGTTTACGTGCAGTATCTGGTATAGGTACCAAGCCACGACGCTTATCTTTTGGAAGAGCTTTTAATAGTGCTTCAATCAAATCAAGACGCCAACCTGGAATGCCCCATGACCATAAGTTTTCATCTACTTGTGGCAGGGCCTGTAGTGGAATCTTGACCGTCGCACCATCTTCATCATGGCTTGGGTCAAATCGATAACTTGCCGCTAAACGAAGGTCCCCATTACGTAAGTAATCAGGAAACTGTTGGGTAGTTGGACGATCGTTAAGCCATAAAGCATCGTCATCGATGAACAAATAACGTGGATTTTGAGGCTCAACTGTTGCACGCCAATCTTCAAAACTACGCCGACTCGCTACATCTTCAGGCACTTTTGCAGCATAAAACTGATAAATCGTCTCTTCGTCTACCACCAAATCACGACGTCGCAATTTATCTTCTACTCGCTCAACCTCTTCTAGTTTAAGCAAGTTATGTTTTAAAAATGGTGGTGTAATCCCCAGATGACCCGTCGTTAAAGCATCGCGAAGGAAAATTTCATGCGCCGTAGTTTGATCGACCTTTTCATAATTGATTTGACGCTTAGGCTCAATAATCAAACCAAACAGTGAAATTTGATCATATGCGTTAACTACACCTGCTTTTTTCGACCAATGCGGTTCAAAGTAATGATGTTTAACTAAATCACGTGCAGCTAGCAAAATCCACTCAGGCTCAATTTTCGCCAGTGTTCGTAAATACACCTGAGAGGTTTCTACCATCTCAAATGCCATGACCCATGGTGTATTGGTTTTGTGTAAGGTCGATGCAGGAAATATACGTGCCTTTTGTTGACGCACTGCCATGAATACATTGCGTTCATCTGTTTTATTTGCAATGAATGACAATAGTCCCGTGAGTAAAGCTCTGTGAAGATTTTCGTAACTGGTTTTCTTTTCATTAAAAGAAAGCTTTAAGCCTTGAGCAAGATCAACCAGTTGCTCATGTGTTTTTTTCCATTCTCTCAAGCGTAACCAACTCAAGAAATGATTACGTGCAAATGTGCGACGCTTATTTTCACTCATCTCCCGATTTGCAACCAACGCATCCCATAATTTGAGATAGAACAGAAAGTCAGAGTCGGCTTCACGAAACAAGGCATGCTTCTGATCCGCTTGCATTTGTTTATCAGCAGGACGCTCTCTTGGATCCTGAACAGCTAACGCTGCCACGATAATCAATACTTCATTGAGCGCCCCAAAATGAGCACCCCCCAAAATCATACGTGCGAGTCTTGGATCAATTGGCATTTTTGCCATTTGTTGACCAATTTTGGTAAGAGAATCGCCTTTGCCTTGAAGTCCACCTTTATCTAAAGATGAGGCTGTTTTAGCCACAAGAGAAGGATTACTCTTTTCCGTCATCGCCCCGAGTTCAATCAGCAGTTTACGACCATCATTGACGAGACGATGATCAGGCGGTTCAATAAAGTCAAAATCTTCGAGTGTTCCAAGACCTAAACTCTGCATCTGCAAAATAACAGATGCCAAATTAGTACGTTTGATTTCAGGTTCAGTAAATTCGGGACGACTTAAAAAGTCTTCTTCTGAATACAGTCGAATACACACACCCGGTGCAATACGACCACAACGACCTTTACGCTGATTGGCTGCTGCTTGAGAAATCGCTTCAATCGGTAAACGCTGAACACGCGAACGGTAGTTATAACGAGAGATACGTGCAAAACCACTATCAATGACGTAACGTATGTTTGGAACGGTCAATGCAGTTTCCGCAACGTTGGTGGCAATAATGATACGCCGTCCACCACCTGCAGGATTAAAAATCTTTTGTTGTTCAGATAACGCTAGTCTCGCATACAAAGGTAGAACTTCTGTATGACGAGGTCCATGTTTGATTAAAGTTTCCTGTAGCTCACGAATCTCTTGTTCCGTACTGGCAAAAATCAAAATATCTGCGTGTTCAGGATGACCTTTTTCCTGTGCATCTTTGAAACATTCTTCAACAGCTGATACTACTGCGCGCGGTAGGTTTTCTTCAAAGTCATCAAACTCATCATCATCACTCCCTACAATACTCATTTCAGAGATCGGACGATAACGCACTTCTACAGGAAAACTACGACCTTCAACCTCAAAGATCGGTGCGTTATTGAAGTAACTTGAAAAACGATTAACGTCTAAAGTTGCAGATGTGATGATGACTTTAAAATCTTTACGACGTGGCAAGAGCTGTTTTAAATAGCCCATGATGAAGTCAATATTGAGCGAGCGCTCATGTGCTTCATCAATAATAATGGTGTCATATTTGGTTAAGAAACGATCATGAGCCAATTCAGCCAGCAAAATACCATCTGTCATTAAACGAACGATAGAGTCCTGTGAACCCTGTTCGTTAAACCTTACTTTAAATGAAATAGACTCACCGAGTTTTTCACCCACCTCTTCTGCAATACGTTGCGATACACTGCGCGCAGCTAATCGTCGTGGCTGGGTATGACCAATTAACCCTGTTAAACCACGCCCCGCAAGCATGGCTATCTGAGGAAGCTGAGTTGTTTTACCTGAACCTGTTTCACCCGCAACGATAATGACCTGATGTTTTTGAATGGCCTCAATCAATTTGTCTGCATATTGGGTAACAGGTAAATCTTGATTAAGTTTGATATTAGGAATGCGTTGAATACGCTGTTGTACTTTTAAATTTGATTTTTCAAAAAGTTCTTGATATTGCTTTTCATTGGCATCTTTTCCTTTGCGTAGTCGATTTAAACGATGAAGATCTCGTGCCATCACCATTTGTTCTACATTTAACCCTATCGTTGCCAAGTTTTAGCCCTATATCAATTACGAAACGCTTTATTCTACTCATTTTCAAAAATTATCCCAAATCTGAATCGGACTATTTTTTTAGATTAAATGAGAATATAAAGCTTAAAATGATCTTATGTTGAAATAGAAACATGTCAGCCGTGTTATGTGACAATTCATACAATTTTTGAAATTTTCATGTAGCTTTTTATATTTTTGAAAAACTAAATCCAAAATAATGATGATTTTTTTAATATTTACCCTTGAATTTTCACTTCAGTGTCTTCATGTTGGTAGGCATGTGAAATTTTCTCATCCTGTCACGAATACATCATTTTGATGTGTTACAAGGAAGACAGATGACAAACTTAAATGGCAATCAATTTACATAATTCGGTTTTTCCGATTTTTGTAATGTAAAAATACCATTTCAGCACAGAACGAAAGTTCGATACTCTAATTGAAAATTAAAGACTAACCTCAATCATGGAGACAATGATGAGCTTAATTAATACTGAAGTTAAACCATTCGCAGCTACAGCTTACCACAACGGTCAATTCGTAGACGTGACTGAAGCTGATCTTAAAGGCAAATGGTCTGTAGTATTTTTCTACCCTGCTGACTTCACTTTCGTTTGCCCAACTGAACTTGGTGACCTTGCTGACAACTACGCTGAATTCCAAAAATTAGGCGTGGAAATCTACGGTGTTTCTACTGACACTCACTTCACTCACAAAGCTTGGCACGACACTTCTGACGTAATTGGTAAAATCCAATACCCATTAATCGGCGATCCAACTTGGACTCTTTCTAAAAACTTCGAAGTTCTAATCGAATCTGCTGGTCTTGCTGACCGTGGTACTTTCGTAATCGACCCAGAAGGTAAAATCCAAATCGTTGAAATCAACGCTGGTGGTATCGGTCGTGATGCTCAAGAACTTCTTCGTAAAGTTAAAGCAGCTCAATACGTTCACGCTCACCCAGGCGAAGTTTGCCCTGCTAAATGGAAAGAAGGCGATGCAACTCTTGCTCCTTCAATCGATCTAGTTGGTAAAATCTAATTCATTAGATAGCACAAAAAAAACCACGCTTTGCGTGGTTTTTTTTGTGTTCAATCCATCAAATTCTCAATCACCATCAATTCCGCGTAATCATCAATAATCCACACCCAATATTCAGCGTCATCGTGCAAAAATCAGGATCAGCCTTAACATCCTTTAAAAAACTTTGTATTTCAGCCGCATGGGAAATCACTTTATCTACAAGTATTACGCCATGTTCAGGATGTAGTACCTTTTTTAAATATTGCCAATAATCAGGATATGCATGTCGATTCGCATCTAAGATAATTAAGTCATACACATCGCCTTCATTAATTAATAAATCAATTGCATCACTGCTGATAAAATCAATAAGGTGATCTAAACTAAACTGTTTGGCGTACTGAGTCGCAAGTGCTGTTCTTTTTGAGTTTATATCAACCGTCGTCACTCGACCCTGATGATCCGAAACCGACTCCGCCATCCATAATGTTAAATATCCTGTCGAAGTTCCTATTTCAAGAATTCGTTTAGAGGTCTGGATCTTAATAAGCATCGAAATATAATGGGCAGATTCTGGTTTTATATTTCGATATCTCAGATCGCGATCAGTTTGATATGCATCATGTTGAATTAACTGCTGATATAAACTTTGCATTTGACTTAGAAATTCAGCATTCATGACATATTCTCATTGAATCGATTTCTATAAACTAATCAAAGATAAAGTCTTTACTATGACAATCATCATAATTTTTGAATCAATTTAAAACGTTCAATTTCACGATCATCATCCTCTAGATAAATGCTTTCTGTAAACATCGCTAATGGCCTTACCCATATTGAATAATCTCCATAAAGGCATTGATAGACCACAAGCTTTTCTTGAGTTTCACTATGCGTCGCTACATGAAGGACTTGATAAAGTTGTCCTTTATAGTGTTTATAAATGCCTCTCTCTAAGGTCATAATTGGTCCTCGCTCATATCTATTAAAATAATTTTAATGTAAATATCTGAATTCGAATTGCTTTTATACTTGAAAATTCAAGTTTTAACTCAATACTTTCATACATCTACACCAAAGACTTTGATTAAATTTATTTTTCCGATTGAATTTATAAAAACAAACTGTTTTATCTATTCAATCAATTGTCTTAGTATACCTGTATCGAATGAATTATTACTCCTTTGGAGACGTTAGCAATGTTAGATCAAAATATTTCAGCTCAATTAAAAACGCTTTTAGAACGCCTTGAGGGTCCAATCGAATTGGTTGCGACTTTAAATGATTCAGACAAATCTGCAAAAATCAAAGAACTTGTGGAAGAAGTGGCAGCACTTTCTCCA
>NZ_VPEE01000039.1:0-20407 GCF_013417345.1 Acinetobacter sp. YH16032
TTTGATGCCATTTCTCTTTATATTGTTACTTAGACAGGTAGGACATTTGATTTGTAGCGTTATTTTCATACCTCTATTTTATCAAAAGCCATATTGTTTTTTTCAGCATACTTTTTGAAACACCACCAGTAATTGTAAAGCATGCATAACTGGTTCTCATGAACTCAATAGTTTTTATAATTTTTCTTGCTGGTATAATTATGAGATTCTATCAAAGTTTTATCCGAATAATTTAGTATAAATTATTGGTTTGAAAGCTTAATTAATGGATTAGTTTTAGGGCAAATTAGGAGTGTCCATGAAGTTGAAGCCACTTCCTCCGATGAATAGTCTCATCGTTTTCGAGGCCGCTGCTCGTCATTTAAGTTTTACAAAAGCTGCAAATGAACTCAATGTAACGCAAGGTGCGATTAGCCGTCAGATTCGACAGCTAGAGGAATATTTAGGGAAAGAATTATTTATACGTGCAAATCGTAATATCTTACTGAGTCCAACTGGTGCGCAGTATTATCAAACGATCTATTCCTCTTTATTACATATTACGCAAGCGACAGCTGAAATTAAGAAATGGCAAGGGGATCATCAGGTTACAGTCGCTACCACAAATGCTATGGCCTCTTTATGGTTGTTACCAAAAGTTGCAGGGTTTCAGCGAAGTGAAGAAATTGATTTACGTATTCTGACCACTGAAAACTTTCAAGATTTATATAAAATGGATTTTGATATTGCCTTGTTTTATTGCAAAGCCCCGCCCGTGGGAATGCAAACAACGATGCTTTTTCCTGAAGAAGTTTTTCCAGTTTGTAGCCCTGGCTACTTGGAACAATTTAAAGATAGCCAAAATCAAATACAGATATTTGAAAAGACTTTACTGTATTTAGATGAATCACAAAAAGATTGGATTAACTGGAACGAGTGGTTTACTGCTGTAAATTTACCAATTGTTAAGCCTAAAAATAGGATTAATATTAATAATTATCCCATGCTATTACAGGCAGCTATCAATGGGCATGGCCTTGCTTTGGCTTGGGGATCATTGGTCGATGATTATTTAAAATCAGGTGCTTTAGTCCGGCCTGTGGATACAGTTTTACGAACACATGCAAGTTTTTGTATGTTAGAGCCGCTTGACCGCGGTTTTATTCCTTCGAGTGTGAAACATTTTCGAATGTGGTTACTTGAGCAATTACCAGGAAAAGTTGGACAGAAAGGTCTAAATTAATGCAAACAAGAATAGGGATCAAAGATCCCTGTTCTTGTTTCTAGTCTTATTATTTTTCTGAGACGATTTTTCCAATCATTGGTGTACTTTCTTTAGATTTTACTGAAACTTCGTGCTCACTAAAATCTGGACGTACATGCTCTGGAATCATTGCCCAAGCTTGAGGTTCTCTACGCAAACTTTTGAATAGGGTAACGCTCATGATTGCTAAAAAGATAGAGATCGGAAAACCTGCAATGATCGAGGCGGATTGAATTGCTTTTAAACCACCTGCGTAGAGTAAAACACCAGCAATGATGGCAATTAAGGTGCCCCAAACAATTCTAATTCGAATCGGCGTTTCTGTTGCTCCTTCAGCATCCATATAGCATAAGACATGCGTTCCACAATCAGTAGAGGTGATGAGGAATGTTGCTAATAATAAGCATGCAATTATACTGAGCGCTTGGCCGAGTGTCCCACTGTCAAGGCTATTGAACATGGTAAAGAGAGCTTGCGTGTTGTCCTCTTGAGTTGCTTTTACAATGGGCCCTCCCTTAAATGCTTCTGGGGCTGACTTGCCTTCTTTGACTAATGTTGCAACTTCCTTTTCATATGCATGGCGTGCATTTTGTTCAACTTTAAGAGCAGAACCCCCAACAATTGACATCCAGATTGCTGTAACTAAAGTTGGCACAAGTAGAGCACCTGCAATTAGTTCTCGAATTGTACGTCCACGAGAAATACGTGCGATAAACATTCCTACAAATGGCCCCCATGTCATCCACCATGGCCAATAAAATGCAGTCCACCAATTTTGCCAACCTGAGTCTTTTTGAGTATCACTCCATAGACTCATGCTAATGATGTTTTGTGCATAATTTCCTGTAGATTCAAGTAATGTATTTAATAGGTAGCGCGTAGGGCCAATGCTAAGCAGAATAACAATTAAAAGGATGGCCAAGATCATATTCAGTTCTGATAATCTTTGCATACCACGATTAATTCCCATAATGACAGAAATAGTCGCAATTCCGCATAAGACGGCTAACATCAGAAATTGCAGACTTAAGCTATTGGGGAGACTAAAGACTTGATTTAGGCCAGAATTGATTTGTAACACACTCATACTAAGTGATTGTGCTACACCAAAAGCAGTGATTGCGATTGTAAGAATATCGACAGTATGCCCAATAGGGCCGTAAATTCGGTCACCAATAAGTGGGTAAAGAATGGAACGTAAACTGAATGGCAGCCCTTTTCTATAAGAAAAATATGCCAGTGCTAATGCCGTCATACAGAATATTGCCCACGGGTGTAATCCCCAGTGGAAAAAGGTGAGCTGCATAGCCATGCTAGCAGACTCATCGCTGAAACTTGGTGTAAATGGGTTGCTCGCATAGTGCCACATAGGTTCTGCAGCAGACCAAAAAACTAATCCAACACCCATACCACCAGAGAAGAGCATTGAAATCCATCCAACAAAGCTAAACTCTGGTTTTTCATCATCTTTTCCAAGTCGGATAAGGCCAAAGCGACTGATCATTAGATAAAATAAGAAGCCGAGAATTAATGTTAATAACCCTAAATAAAACCATTTGGCATTCTGCAATAGAATGCTAGAAATCATCTCAAAAGTTTTTCCTGCTTGCTCGGCTTGTAGTACACAAAATAAGACAAAAGAAATAACGAGAACTTTGGAAATGATGGTAACGGTCGGATTGAGTCCCTTAAAGACCCCAGATGTAGCACGCATAACTCCTCCTTGGATGCGGCACGGCAGTTAACTACCTGTTAACTGATCATGTGAGTTTTAAAAGCTTAGTGATTCACATGGAATTGGCTCAACTGATTTATTCTCATCCTTGAGTGAGTTTTAGTCATAGATGCCTTAGAGCAAGTATAAGCCAAACTTATTCCATTTTAGATGCATGATAAAAACTCATGTATGCCTAGCTAAAAAGTCGTTTGTTAGTTTGCTCGATGTTTTACACAATCTTCAATATCAAAAAGCACCAGATGCTCATAGTTGAATGGTCTCGCAGGGAGAGCTGCGTTTGGAAACGAAATGGAGATTATCGAATGAACAGCCAAGTTAGCCAAAAACTGATATCAATTGCACAGATCGACAATATTTTAAATCCGATTACTGAATCAAGTGGTATGCCAAATGAAGCATATCTTAGCCAAGAATATTTCCAATTTGAACGTGATCATGTTCTCGCTAAAACGTGGGTTTGTGTTGGATTTGCTTCAGATTTGCCGAAAAATGCTTATGTAAAACCTATAGATTTTATGGGGATGCCATTAGTAATTATGCGTAACCGCGAAGGCGAAATTCAAGTGTTCCATAACGTGTGTAGCCACCGCGGTATGCAATTAGTACACGAAGAAGGCAGTATCCAAGGAGTTATTCGCTGTCCATACCACTCTTGGAGTTATGACTTAAATGGGAACCTAAAAGGTACGCCACATATTGGGGGGATTGGTCAGCATAAAGATGAACGTTTTAAATGCGAAAAACATGGTTTAAAAGCACTTCGTTCAGCGATTTGGATGGATCTTGTTTTTATCAATATTTCGGGTGATGCAACTTCATTTGAAGAACACATTGCGCCTTTAACTAAACGTTGGGAAGCCTTTTTAGGAAGCAATGATCTTGATTTAATTCGCGTGGCAAAAACAGGTTCTGTATTTGAGCTTCCTGTGAAGAGTAACTGGAAATTAACTGTTGAAAACTATTGCGAAGCCTATCACTTGCCATGGGTACACCCTGAATTAAATACCTACTCAAAACTTGAAGATCACTACAACATTATGTTTGAAGATCGTTTCTCGGGTCAGGGGAGTTATAAATACAACCTATCTGCAACAGCTGGTACGCATTTACCAAAATTTCCAAGCTGGCCAGAAGATCAACTACGTCATGCTGAATATGTGGCGGTATTTCCGAATGTCTTGTTAGGTATTCAAGCGGACCACGCATTTGCCATGATGATTGATCCTATCGCACCTGAAAAAACAATTGAAAAATTACGCTTGTATTACGTGGGCGATGAAGCACTTAGCTCGGAATATGACGCATGTCGTGAAGCGACTTTGCAATCTTGGAAAGTTGTATTTGCGGAAGATGTATTTGCAGTAGAGAACATGCAAAAAGGGCGTCATTCTCCAGGTTTTACTGGTGGTGTTTTCTCGCCTGAAATGGATTTACCAACATATTTTTTCCAACAATGGTTGGCTAATCAAACTAAAGCGGCTTTAGAGGGTAAATAATGAAACATTACCTCAACTATGTTGATGGTCAATGGCGGGATTCTTCCCGCCAATTGGTGATCATGAACCCTGGTACTGCAGCGCCTTATGCAACGATTGCACAAGCAACAACTGATGATGCTGATTTGGCAATGGCTGCTGCTCGTCGTTGTGTCGAAAGTGGGGCACTAACAGATGTACGTCCTGCACAGCGTACGACGTGGATGCTGAAAGCAGCAGAAGCAATTCGTGAAACTACTGACGAAGCAGCAATGGTGCTTTGTTTAGAAAATGGTAAAAATTTTGAAACTGCGCGTGAAGAGTTTGTAGAGGCTGCACGTTATTTCGAATACTACGCAGGTATGGCAGACAAAATCGAAGGAATCTCTGTGCCGCTTGGTAAAGACTATGTTGATTTTACGCAATACGTACCAATGGGTGTTTCTGTTCAAATCGTACCTTGGAACTTTCCAGTATCGATCTGTGCACGTTCACTTGCTCCAGCATTAGCTGCGGGTAATGCAGTAGTAATCAAGTCTCCTGAAATTTCCCCCCTTGCGATGACCTTGTTAATTGATGCAATTGAAAAAGCAGGCTTCCCACAAGGTGCGGTGAACTTACTTTGCGGTAAAGGCTCTGAAGTTGGTAACCATTTGGTTGAACACAAAGATACGAATCAAATCGTATTCACTGGTTCAGTACCAACGGGTCAGCGCATTTTAAAAGCTGCTTCACAACGGGCAACGCCTTCTGTCATGGAGCTTGGCGGTAAGTCTGCCGCAATAGCTTTGGCTGATGTGGACTTAGAAAATCTGATCCGTAGCGTTAAAGTTGGTATTTTCTATAACGCCGGTCAAGTGTGTTCTGCCATGTCGCGCTTATTGGTACATCGCAGTCGTTTTGAAGAAGTGAAACAAGCTGTGGTAGCAATGGCGCAAAGCTTAAACATTGGTTTAGGTGAAATGCATGCGGAATTAACGCCAGTTGTTTCTCTCGATCAGCAACAACGTATTCTGGCTATGGTAGAACAGGCTCGTCAAGAAGGTGCAACTGTACTAACTGGTGGTAAAGCACCAGAACTCGCAGGTTACTTTGTAGAGCCAACCATTATTCAAGCAACTCCAAGTATGAGTATTGCTCAAGAAGAAGTGTTTGGTCCTGTACTGGTCATCATGCCATTTGATGATGAAGACCAAGCGGTTGAAATTGCAAATGGTACTGACTTTGGTTTGGTTGCGGGCATATTTGGTGCTGGCATCAATCAAACATTGCGTATCGCGAATCGCTTACGTGCTGGGCAAGTCTTCATTAATGAATGGTTTGCTGGTGGTATTGAAACACCATTTGGCGGTGTCGGGCTTTCTGGCTTTGGTCGTGAAAAAGGTCAGGAAGCGATCTACAGTTATGTGCAAACACGAAACATCGCAATTCGTTTGTCACATCACGCGTAGTCATCAGGGAAGGAATGAGACAAGATGAAAAAGTGGTTATGTATTGTCTGTGGATGGATCTACGACGAAGCAAAAGGCTGGCCTGCTGATGGTATTGCTCCAGGCACAAAGTGGGAAGATGTGCCTGAAAACTGGTTATGCCCAGATTGTTTGGTTACTAAAGCTGACTTTGAAATGATTGAAATCACAGATGATGTGATAGAAGCACCTCAAGTTCAAGAAACAATTGAACCTGTGGTGATCATTGGTAGTGGCCATGCGGGTTATCAACTCGCTTCGGCATTACGTGCTCAGTCTGCAGATCTGCAAATCACTTTATTCACTCTTGATGATGGCGCGATTTACAGTAAACCCGCCTTATCTAATGCTTTGGCATTAGGTAAGGACGGTCACTCGCTTGTACGCGAGACTGCATTAAGCTGGGAAAAGCGTTTAAACATCCGTGTGTATGCCCATACTCGTGTTGAACGTATTGACCGTGCAAACAAGAAATTAATTACTTCAATTGGTGAATATCCATTTGGTCGCTTAGTTCTTGCGACAGGTGCTTCTCCGATTGAGATCCTTATACAAGGCGATACCAGTGCAGTCGTGAGTGTAAACGACTTGGCGGATTATCGTCGCTTCCGTTCTATGTTAGAAGGCAAGCAGCATGTCACGCTATTGGGTGATGGCTTAATTGGTTGTGAATTTGCCAATGATTTAGCAGCACAGGGCATTAAAGTGACTGTTGTTGGATTAGGGCAATGGCCAATGTGTCGTCTGATTCCACAAGCATTGGGACATGCATTACAAAATGCCTTAACTAAGCTCGGTGTAGATTGGGAACTTGAAAATAGTATCCGTTCGATACAGGCACAAGGCGAGCGTTATCAAGTCACGTTGCAAAATGGTCAGGTCTTAGAAACTGACTTGGTATTAAGCGCAGTAGGTTTGAAACCTAATATTTCATTAGCTCAAGAAGCTGGTTTGGACGTTGGTCGCGGAATTTGTACTGGTTTAGATCATCGTAGTAGTGATGCCTCTATTTTCGCATTAGGTGACTGCGCTGAAGTCAATGGTCAGTGGGCACCATACATCAATCCAATTAACCAAGCTATTCCAGCATTGGTAAACAGCTTATTAGGTAAATCTACCGATGCAACATTAAAGAACACCCCTGTATTGGTGAAAACTCCTGTTCTTCCGCTATCGATCTTATCTCCTGTAGGACAAGGTCAATGGCTTGTGGAACAACATGGAGATGAATGGGCTGCCAGTTATTGTGATGCTGATGGTGTGTTGAAAGGCTTTGCTCTACTCGGGAGTCAATTACAGCAGCAGCGTAGTGAATGGCTTGAAAAGCTGAATAAGAGCAGTGCGACAGCATAAGGATATAGAACATGATTGCTTTACCCCATGATGATAAAAGTTGCGGTTGGTATGCTGCATTACCTGCTGCACAACCAGCAATAGGCTTAACAGGCGTTCAAATTGCGGATTACGCTATTATTGGTGCTGGTTTCGCGGGATTGGCTGCAGCGCGTAGACTTGCTGAACTCAAACCGAATGCCCGTATTATTTTGGTCGATGCACAGCGTGTAGCAGAAGGTGCATCAGGTCGAAATTCTGGTTTTGTTATTGATTTACCGCATAAATTCTCACTAGAACATCCAGATCCTGAATTAAAGCAAAAGTTACTCAAGCTTAACCGTGCTGCAATTGCACAGTTAGAGGGGTTGGTTAAAAAGCACAGTATTGATTGCCAATGGTCGCTAGCTGGTAAATATCAAGGTGCAGTCGGTGAGCGTGGTGAAGCGCATCTGGCTCACTTCGCAAAATTGATGGCAGACCTTGGCGAACCATTCCGTTATGTAGAAAAAGATGAGTTATCGAAGGTTCTAGGTACGAATTATTACAGCCGTGCAATTTTCACAGGTGGATCATATCTGATGCAACCTGCAGCTCTTGTACGTGGTATGGGGGATCATCTTCCTGAAAATGTAAAGTTATTGGAACAATCTCCAATTCGTCGTTTGGAAAAAGTCGGTGATCAATGGGTTTTACATGGTGATAACGGTTCAATTAAAGCACCTAAGTTGCTTTTGGGAACCAGTATCTTCACTCAAGAATTTGGTTATTTAAGAAACCGCCTATTGCCTGTAATGACTTTTGCAAGCTGGACGCGCCCATTAACGGATGACGAGATGAAGCGTTACTACGGTGAATTGGATTGGGGCTTAACCCCAGCAGACCACGCGGGTACAACCCTTCGTATGACTGCTGACCGTCGTATCTTGATTCGTAATACCTATAAGCATGTACCTAAATACGGTGCAAGTGTGAGCGAAGAACAGCGTCAAAAAATCCGTGCAGACCACCGCAAAGCTTTTGTTGATCGTTATCCAGATCTGGCGGATGTTCCATTTACGGAAACATGGGGGGGAGTCTATGCCATTTCACGTAACTTCACTAACTTCTTTGGTGAGTTGGAAGATGGCGTGTATGCCAGTGCATGTGACAACGGTGTAGGCGCAGCATGGGGCACTATTTCGGGGACTTTACTTGCCGAATTGGCTGTCGGAGTTGATTCCGAACAACTTAAAGATATTCAGTATGTCACAGGAATGCCAAGTTTGAATCCGCCAGAACCATTTTTAGGGATGGGGGTGAAATTCCGTATTGCGTTGGCGAAATGGCAAAGCCGTAGCGAATTGTAAGAGAGGGAGTGGAAGATGAGTGAAGTCCGTTTAGTTGACAGTCAGTCACTGAATTTTAATGTCCGTGGTGACACACCTGGTATGGCTTATGTTGCACGCGCGTTAGGCGCTGATGTATCTCCAAATATGGGTATTGGTTTTGCTCGTTGGGAAGGTGCAGAGGTCGCATGGAAGGTACTGTATGACGAAGTCATTTTCGTCATTGAGGGTTGTTTTGAGTTGACTGCAAATGGTCAGAAATATGAAGTCCGTCCTGGGCAAATGCTGTGGATTCCAGAAGGTACTGAACTGGTCTATGGCGGACATGCTCTGTTTGGCTATGTGGTACATCCCGGAAATTGGAAAGAAATACACGGGATTGCTTAAGGCTGAATCATAGCATTCAACATGCCAATATTGCGTAAACGTTTAGTCTCACGAAGATGCTAAACGTGGTTATGCATGAATGCTAAAAAATTGATGTGAACAGATATCTACACATCAAGGTAATACAAAAATACGGATATGTTGTTTTAATTTCATTACACAAAGGATATGTCAGTAAATGAATCATTTATATCGTAAAGCAACTGTTGGGTTATTTGCGCTAGGTGTAACACTTCCTACTTTTGCAGGTGTCACATTTGGTGATACGAAGAGTGAACTCGGCGCTTTAACGGTGTCAGGAGCAGTCCGTGCTAATTATCAAGACAAGCATTATGGGGGGGCTGCATCGGATCAGAAAGTTCAGTTTGATGCTGGAATTTTAAAAATTGACTATCAATCTTCAAAGTTTTTTGGACAAGTGCAATATCGTTGTTATCAATACGAACGTTTATGTGATTTCTCAACTTTAGTCGATGGTTATATGGGGTATAAAATTAACCCGACCGATCGTATTACTTTAGGTGTGCAACCGATTCCATTTGGCTCAGGTCAATATTGGGACAGTAGTTTTTATGCCAGTATTAACAACACAATTGGTCTACAGGATGCACATAACTTAGGTGTGAATTACCATTTTGAATTGGATTCTGCAACACAGTTTGATCTCGCTTACTTTGCAACCGATGGTGGTAATTATCATGGTACCAGCCGTGATGCAGCCAGATATACCGCCAATTTAGTTAAATCGTCCGATCCCAATAAAACAGAGCTGCAAGAAAAAAATATGTGGATGGCGCGAGTAAAACAAGAGTTTAACCCGCAAAGTCTACCAGATCTTAAAATGTCAGTAGGTGGAAGCTACTGGTATTCGGATATTGAGAATAACCACACTTCAGCTCAGGGTTCACGAGATGCTTGGGCACTCTTTAATACTTTGAGCTATAAAAATTTTGCGCTTTCCATTACTGGTGGTGAGATGTCACTCGACAATAAGGATAGCACAAACCCAAATCAGTCAACATTCGGTTCGTTTGATACGGAATATGATATTGCCAATGATGGTTATTTCTATACCGTGGATATGAACTATACCTTTACGAATGTGCGGGATATGGTCAATATCACACCTTATTTTGTCTATAGTGGTTTTAATAAGAAACAGCATGGTTTTGCTGATTCTGAACGACATATTGCAGGTGTTGCATGGAATCACAAAAATGTTTCTTTATATACAGAATATGTGATGAGTAAAAATGACCCATTTGTTGGCGGCACCTCAAGTTCATTGGCGCAAGGGGATGATGGTAAAATGAATAAACTTTTAAATCTTATGTTTATTTATAGTTTCTAACCATATGCGCTTTATTTTTCGTTCTTACCATAGAGTATAGATCGCATTAAGCTCCTGATTAGGAGCTTTTTGCGTGTTGAATTACAAACAATGGATAATTCAAGATGCTGTCCACATATATTAATTCATTTGCATTATTTTTTTCCCTATTGAATCCATTTCTAATGAGTATTTATATGATTGGGTTGATTCGGCACACTGAAACGAATGTGTTTAATAAAGGTTTGATTCAAGGTGCATTAATCGCCTATGTGGTTTTTTTATTATTTGCTTGGGGTGGGGAAGCGATATTTAGTAAGTATTTAAATGTTAGATTTGAATCGTTTCAAATTTTTGGAGGATTAATTTTTCTTGTTATTGGATACCGCTATGTATTTCAAGGTGCGGATACTATTGGCGAAATGCGTGGTGCACCAGAGCATTTAGCAGGCACCATTGCAATGCCGTTCATGATTGGACCAGGCACGATCAGTGCTGCGGTAGTTACAGGAATGAGCATGTCTATAGGTGAAGCAGCTTTAGTGATTGGGCTAACTTTATTTTTAAGTTGCAGTATATTGATTTTGATGAAATTTTCTCATGATCATTTACGTTATAAACATGCTAAATATATTGATCGCTATTTTGATATAGTGGGGCGTTTATCAGCTTTGCTAATTGGGACAATTGCAGTGGATATGATTGTTACAGGAGTGGTGCGTTTGATCGATAAAATGTAAGACTTCAAAATATCCTTTAGATTAAAACATGCCACTCATTTGTTATTACGGAAGATCTGTCGTGTGAGATTGAGCGCTGAATTTTTTGTCAAATTCAGCTTTTTTATACATTTCATAGGATGCTTTACTAATAATTACAGCGGGTTCTCGTCCACGACGAGTAATTTCAACAGGTTGGCCAGCGAGTGCTTGATCCATTAACGTAGAAAGTTGCGCGCGCGCATTTGAATAATTCCAACTTTTTATCATGATATTCCTTCATAAAATTTGGCTCAATATATGTCATAGGTTATGAGGCTTTCAAACGATTTATTCTCAATGCAGAATGATGTTTGGGAATGGACAATTAGTTTTTTCAACAACTGAATTGAGGGTTGTTCGGTCTATTAATTTTATTGAACAAATCGTCCTCTAAAGTTTTATTTAGCAATATAATTCTCAAAGGCTTTGTTGCACAAACCTATCTGTAAAGGCTTTTTCAGCGATATAATTTTCAAATGAAGAAGCCTACACACAAAATCTACCGCACAACCAATTGGCCCGCATATAACCGAGCACTCATGAGTCGCGGAAATATTGCCATTTGGTTTGATCCTGCTACGCAATGGTATGCGCCATCAAAAGGCAAACAAGGGCGAAATCAAACCTACTCCGACGCAACTATCCAATGCTGCTTAATGATTAAATCTCTATTCCGTCTGTCTTTACGTATGGTCACTGGCTTTGTGCAAAGTCTGATTGAACTTTGCGGATTAAATTGGACCGCACCAGATTACAGTACGCTTTGTAGAAGACAAAAGCATATTGATATTGCAATCAGCTACCAAAAAAGTAGCGAGGGGCTGCATCTACTTGTAGACTCTACAGGCATGAAGTTTCTAGGTGAGGGCGAATGGAAACGCAAGAAACATGGAGCTGAATATCGTCGCCAATGGCGTAAACTACATATTGGTATAGATGCCAAAACCCTACAAATACGCGCTATTCAGCTCACAACCAATAATGTCAGTGATTCACAGGTGCTTGGTGATTTACTTAATCAGATTCCACAGGATGAGCAGATTGACTCTGTTTATACCGATGGAGCTTATGACACCAAGCAATGCCGTCAGGTCATTGCAGATCGGCAAGCACATGCGGTGATTCCACCTAGAAAAAATGCGAAACCATGGAAAGATAGAAAGAGTAGCTCGCTAGAGCGAAATGAATTACTTCGAACAGTTAAACGTTTAGGCAGGACATTATGGAAAAAATGGTCAGGCTATCATCGCCGCAGTTTGGTGGAAACCAAGATGCATTGCATCAAATTATTGGGGATAAACTCGGTTCGAGAAACTTTCGACGCCAAGTCAATGAGATGCATGCACGTGTAGCAGTATTAAATAAATTCACAGAGTTAGGCCGACCTCACAGCCAAGTTGCACTTGAATTTGAGTCGCTTAGGGGATTTCTATGTGTTAAATCTTTGTGCAATAAAGCCATTTAATGGCTGAATAGCTACAGCACAAGCCTATATCCCTAAAACAACTTGATATGGTTTAAATCCTTCTAGTACAGCTTCGGAAACGAGGTTGATAAATGGTTCAGTTTTTCCATAAGCCATCCACTGATCCAGATCTTCATAGTAAGCCAATCGATTTTCAACTGTAATCACACAAGGCGGATAGCCAGCTTTTAATAATTCAAGATTCATCAAAAGACGTGATGTGCGTCCATTGCCATCAATGAACGGATGAATACCCACAAAATCAGCATGTACTTTGGCCGCACGTTCAATTGGATGAAGCTTATGTGCTTCTGATTTGTACCAATCAACTAGCTGAGCCATCTTATCATTCAACAGTGTATAGTCGGGTGGGGTAGTCGTAGCACCTGAAATCAATACGTTTTGCTGGCGATAGCGTCCTGCATTATCATCATCAATATTTTTTAGAATGAGTTGATGGATATTACGAATTTGCCATTCAGAAAAAGGCTCTTCTTTTCTAATAATATCTTCAACGTAATAAATGGCATTTCTATGGTTAATTGCCTCGAAGTGTTCTCTTAACGCCTTCCCACCGACAGTTATACCTTCTAATACGACTTTAGTTTCTAAAAGAGTAAGCGTATTTCCTTCAATAGCATTGGAATGATAAGTCCATCGTACAATAAGGTCTTCTTGTAAATTTTTTACTATTGCCGGTGATAGGGGACGATGCTGATCTAATTTTTTCTTTAAAGCATCAATATTTTCAAACATAACCTTATCCCTGAAATTGTACTATTGAATGATACATGAAAAAAATAAATATAAAAAAGTAATGTTATAACATAATATTTTCATTGGGTTATAAGGATGTTAAAATCAGTACACTATTTCAAATCCTGAATTAGTATTTGAACAAGATTTATAAGTGATTCAATTCACTAAATCTGACGTGGGTCAAAATTGGGTCAATGAATTTTTTTATTCAATAAAATGTCTTTAAAATGAGTGAGTTGGGTTTTGAGTTCAATTGACGCCATCTCCACCAAAATTCTTGTAATAAAAAAGCCACTTATTTTAAGTGGCTTTTTTATTGCTACATATTTGCCACATTTTCACTCCAGGTGATTTTGATTTCAAAGTTTTTAAGCTGCACTTGCCACGCTAAGTTTCGTAATTTCTTGCCAGTTCTATATTCATGCAACCATTTGAAATAGCGTTTGATCAGCATGTGTAAGCTATGCCCAAGTTGATCAGAGACAAACATTGGATTTACGACATCCATGAGCAACATCATCACATAAGTATGTCTTGCATTGTATGCAGGGCGATGACGTATAGAACACGATTTCATTGCTTCTACAAGACGCTCTCTCGGTGGTTTTTCATTAAATAATAGTTCCTTCATCTTGGGACATAGCATTACATAATCTGTTTGGTAGCCTTGATCCTTTTTAAATTGAAGCAAAGCTTTTAAAGCCAAAGTCAAGCGTTCATTCAAATAGACCTCACGAGAAGTATGTGTTTTGGTCACTTTTTTTTCTAAACCACGAACACGGCTTTTGCTAACTTTGAATGTGACATTGAACCAATCGATATCACTTTCTCTGAGCGCAATCATTTCTGAAGGTCTACAGCCTGTCTAAAAAGCAAATTCAAAATACTAGCGACAAAATTTATCCTCATCATGTAAGCTTTTGTCGAGCCAAGCTAGTAAGGCTTCCATCTCCTTACGTGTGAAGGGGGCAGGTATTTCTGCCTGAACCTTACGATTCTTAATTGTATGCATAGGATTTGGAGAAATCAGATTATGCTTAACAGCCAATTTAAATACCCCGCTTAGCGTAGTTGCACAGTTATTAAATGTTTTCGCTGTTTGAAAATCACGATCGATGATAGATGTGTTTCATAAATCACAAAACGATCTATCTCTTGCTGATTATTTGTACCGAAAAATTTAAAAATCCATACATAATTTGCGGACTAAAATCATCAACTGAAAGAAACTTTTTGATACTCATTTCAAGCGATACACAGGCATCTTATAGTCAACCATTGATTTAATGGTTGAACTACTAAAAATGCTTGTGCCTGCTAAAGGTAGACTATTCAAGTTAAGTGAAGAAAATCAGGCTTTACTCCGTCTTAGCTATTGGCGTGTCAGAGCCTACTGCTTCACAAATCTTCCACGATGTAGATGATTGCCTGATCAAGTCCAATCTATTTAATTTACCCGAGAGTCTGTCTGAAGGCTAAGGTATCGACTGGAATGTGGTGATCGTAGATGCCATAGAAACTCCAACACAAAGACCTAAAAAAACAGAAGAAAAGCTATAGTGGCGAGAAGAAGGCACATACATTTAAAGTTCAAGCCATTATCTATTATAGAACACAGCAATTTCTGAGTTTATGCACGAGTCGTAGTGCTGTACATGATTTCGAGCTTTTCAAACGCAACTTGAATCCGATTCCTAAAGGTGCTTTTATTCATGCAGATGAAGGCTATCAAGGAATCTATGCAATGTATCCAAATAGCTCATTGCCTCTAAAAGCAAAGAGATGCTGCAAACTAGATCCCGAGCTAAAAGTTTACAATTGAGAAATCAATAAAGAAGAATTGGGATTGAACATGTATTCGGCAGTTTGAAAGCCTTCAAAGTCCTTGCGGCGCGATATCTTAATCGAGTCAAAAGACTAGGTTTAAGATTCAATTAAATTGTTGGAATCTATAACATGGAACTGCATAAAAATGAATTATGAAAGAACTCTATAATTTTAATAAACTCTTAAAATGTAAATTTAAAAATTCTTAGATTCTTAAATGAAGTGCGACAGAGATTAATTCTTAGTAGAAAAAGGTTTTAGTTTTTTGTCAAATTTGTACTTATCAACTCCAAAAGAGTCTCACATTTATTGGTTATTTGGGGCTCAAAGATTTTCAACTGAATATATTGAAAAATAGAAATTTATAAATTAAAAAATTGCATTATATAATGTTATAACATAACATTATAAGCAATAAAAAATAACCTTAAATATCACTATGCGTATCTTTTTAGGAATGGGTCTCTTTGTAACTCATGTTGTCTTTGCAGAATCAACAGACACAAATCATCATCCAGCACACAGTATGAATACGATTGTGGTCACAGCATCTGCAAAAAAAGAAAATATTCATGAAGCAATGGCGAGTATTGATGTGATTGATGGTAAGCAACTTAATCAACGATTTATAAATGATGTTTCAGATGCTTTGAACGATCGAGTTGGTCTACAAAATGTAGGTATCGGGCTAAATCGGAAAGGGGTTTCGATTCGAGGAATGAACCCGACACACACCTTATATTTAGTCGACGGACAACGAATTAATAGTTCATCCTCAGCCATTGCTCACTCTGATGGTGAATTAAATTGGGTTCCAACCGAAGCGATAGAACAGATTGAAGTGGTTCGAGGACCGATGTCTTCACTCTATGGATCAGAAGCTTTAGGTGGAGTAGTGAATATTATTACTAGAAAACCAATCGAAAAATGGACAGGCTCTGCTTCGATTCAATCGTTATGGAATGAATCTAATTTGGGTGGTGATCAGTATAAAACCAGTGCTTACTTGTCTGGTCCACTCATTGAAAATAAATTAGGTGTCAATTTCTGGGCCGAATTTAGAAAACGTGATGCGCTTGAAGATCCTACCAATTCTCGTTTAAGCAAACACGATGAGCAGAAAAATACCAAAGGGCATCTTGGTCTATTTTGGCAAGCAACAGATCAACAACAGATTGAATTCATAAGTGAGTACGGCCATGAGGATCGACAAGATTTAAGAGGTGGAACACGTAATCAATATTATCAAGTTGATGATGAAATTGAGCGGGCTCGATTCGGGTTAAAACATGAAGGTGAATGGAGTTGGGGTAAAAGTATTGTTAAGCTTTATCAAACACAATTCAAACGAGAAAGTGAGCGCAGTGATGGCGGAGATACGACATCTCCACAAAAATTAACTGATCAAGTGGCTTCGACACAGTTTCAATTTGATTTATCTAATCATCATTTAATACTGGGTAATGAGCTTCGTAAGGAAAAGTTGGAAGATCCAACGGTCAATTTAAAACAAAAAGACAGTATTACCCATTATGGAATTTATCTACAAGATATTTGGCAAATCTCTGATCAATTTAAAGTTGGATTTGGGGCACGTGGCGATGAGCATTCAGATTTTGGATGGGAACTGAGTCCGAAGTTTAATGCGTCTTATCAACTCAGCGATGCATGGACAGTCAAAGCTGGTGTGGGCAAAGGCTATAAAGCGCCAACTTTAAAGCAACTATCTAAAGAGTTTGAGTCTAATGCTGCAATGGGTGGTATGGGTATTATTCGAGGCAATCCTGATCTTAAGCCTGAAACCAATACCGCTTATGAAGTTGGATTACATTTCCATCGAGATAATTTTGAAACCTCATTAGGGTGGTTTAGAAACAATGTCGATGATTTGATAGATACACAGCGTCAGCCAACATGTTCAGTCGCAGGGAAAATTTGCTTAGATTATGTTAATGTGACAAAAGCAGAACTACAAGGTATTGAATGGAGTGGTGCTTATCACATAGAGCCATATTTACATTTAGAAGCCAATTACACTTATTTAGACGCAAAAGATAAAAGTAAAAATATCCCTTTAGCCGATCGTTCAAAGCATCAATTAAATAGTTCAGTCATTTGGCAAGTGAACGACAAACTGCAAACCAAATTACGCCAGCAATATCGCAGTAAACAATTTCAAGCTGTGAATACACCACACAGTCAAGGATATATCTTCTGGCACATGTATGCAGATTATAAAGTGACTCCGAGTTGGACAGTCCAGACAGGAATTGAAAATCTGACAGATAAAAAAATTGGCATGCAACCTGATCAATTACAAACTTTTAGTGATGCAGGACGTCGTTACTTTGTTGGTATGAATGTGAGATTTTAATGATGAAGAAATCTTTCATTCTGCATGCAATAGATCCAACTCATATTCAAAAAAGTTTGGATCTAAACTCCATCCTGCGTATTTTGAGCATCTTCTTATGTGTTTATCTCACATTAAATGTGGCTTTTGCACAAACAGCAGATGCTCAAACTAAGGTATTGGTGTTACATACCGATTTTGTGGCAAATACTAAATTTGAAAAACTTGTGCCAATTGCAGCGAAACAAAATGTGCAATTACAGCATTTACAAGTAAATCAAAATCAAAAAGCTGTTCAGCAATCTATTCAGCAGGCGGATGTGATCATTTTAGATGTTCCGCGACCGCCAGATCGTAAACAGGTTGAAGAGCTTGCACTTGAAAGTTTAAAGGCTCAAGACAAAGCATATATGACCGTTGGTGGTGGAGCACCGCAGTTCCAGAAAATTCCAAAATTATTTGGATTTAAATTATTAGATCTGTATTACAACGGTGGAGAAATTAACTTTTCACATTATTTTGAAGCAGTACATCTTTGGAATACTGAAGGTAAAAAAGCCACATTTAAGACGCAAAAATTACCAGAAATTTCGATTTATCACACCAGTGCACAAGACTATTTTGACAATGTGCAATCCTATTTAGATTGGTATCAACAGAATCTAAAACATCAGAAAAAATCAACTATTCAAGGACAAAATGCCTATTTGGTTTATGTGCTTCATCCAAGCAATATCACCAATTTAACGTCTGAAAAAATTGATCAACTCATAACGCTTACTGAACGAAAAGGTGTTGTTCCTATTGTCTTGCTTTGGAATGAGTCGAAAACCAAAACCAAACTTTCAGATTTTTTTAAAGTTGTACCAATCACCGCAATGGTCAATATGACGCATATTCAAAATGGTCAGGACTTAGTTGCCGAGCTACAAAAAATGAATGTGCCTATGGTTCAAAGTTTGAGTTTTAATGGCAATTTTGAAGAATGGAAAAACTCGAAATCAGGCATACCTCCGCATTTAGCATCTATCTTTTTGAGTCTTCCCGAAACTTGGGGATTTTCTGATCCTCTAGTGCTGTCTTTAAATGAGGGTGGTCGCGAGCAATGGATTGAACCACAGGTCAATATATTACTTGAACGTGTAATTGCCCAATCCAAATTGAAGATTAAACCCAATAAAGAAAAGCAAATTGGGGTGATGTTTTGGAATTATCCTTATGGTCAAAATAATTTATCTGCATCAAATTTAAATATTCCGCTGAGCATCGAAAATATTCAAAAAAGTTTAAAAGAACGTGGATACGACACCGAACTGATCAGCGAAAAACAAATTATTTCAGATGCTCAAACTTTATTATCTGCATATTACCAGCATGAAAAATTAGCTGACCTACAACAGAAAGAAATGCTCAGCTATTTTCCTGTTCAGTATTATCTTGATTGGTTAAAAACCTTGCCTGAACAGCGTCAACACGAATTAAAAGAAAGCGCGGATATTCAAAAATTATCTAAACATTGGGCAGTCGTGAAAAGGGAGGGCGAGTTTTATTTTGCAATTCCAAGTCAGCGTTACGGAAATTTATTACTACTTCCTCAGCCTACTCGTGGTTCTAAAGTAGGTGAGAATTACCACAGTCAAGACGCTGTTCCAGATCCATTATATTTAGCGACTTATCTGTATTTGCAACAAGCAACCGATGCATTGATTCATTTGGGAACACATGGCACACAAGAATGGTTGCCTGGAAAAGACAAAGGCTTAGCAGCGAATGACTATCCTTTATTGACCGCAGGTGCTTTACCGATTTTTTATCCTTATGTTCAGGATAATATCGCAGAAGCCATGCAAGCGAAACGACGTGGTCGTGCAGTTATAGTGAGTCATCAAACTGCGCCTTTAGCACCCTCTGGTTTATATGATGAATTACGAGATATTCACGATTTAATTCACCAATATGCTCAGCTCGATGAGGGTTTAGTCAAGCAGCAAACTCAAGGAAAACTGATCGCTTTAACAGAGCAAAGTGGTGTGCTTAAAGATTTAAACCTGACTCAGGTTCAGGCTCAGAATAATTTCCCTCAATTTTATACTCAGCTTCATGATCATTTGCATCGCCTAGCGCAACAAGCTGTACCCATGGGCTTGCATCGTTTCGGTTTGTCAGCCCAAGATAATCAAAGATTAATGATTGTTTTACAGCAGTTAGACTCAGACTATTTCAAAGCATTAAAGCTGGATAAAAATGAAGTGTTTAATGCCGATGTTGAAACAATTCGTCAATCTCTAGCTTATCGTTATTTGGCGCATTATGTTTTAAATCCGGCTGAATCCACAGGTTTAGGATGGTTTAAATCTAAGGCTTCAAATGTTGAGGTTGATGCAGATATTCAAAAGATAGGGCAAAGTGGAAAACTAAAAGCGTATATCGAAACTGCACAAAAAAATTATGAATATTTGATTGCAGATAGAGAAATGCAAAGTTTGTTGAATGCTTTATCTGGAGGCTATGTTTTACCGGGAACGGGGGGAGACCCGATTCGTCAGCCTGAAAGTGTCAGTGGACGCAATTTATATGCTTTTGAAGCCAATAAAATCCCGACTAAAGCGGCTTATGAAATGGGACAAAAAACCTTTGAGCAGATGATTGCGCAGTACCAACAAAAGCATCCTCAGCAGTACCCTAACAAAGTTGCATTTAGTTTGTGGTCTTCTGAAACGATTCGTCATTTAGGTGTTTCGGAAGGACAAGTTTTGGCAGCGCTTGGTTTAAGACCTGTGTGGGATCAAGCAGGTAAAGTGGTGAGTTTAGACATTTAGGACTTACGCACTATTATTTATAGATTCTCTGTGGTAGCAGATGATTTTTATCGAGAATAAAGTCATCAATGAAGTTTTTGATAACTGGTCTAAATAATTTCTTCTGCCAACGATATACATT
>NZ_VPEE01000040.1:0-18782 GCF_013417345.1 Acinetobacter sp. YH16032
CCTTCCCGAACTCAGAAGTGAAACCTCTTAGCGCTGATGGTAGTGTGGGGTTACCCATGTGAGAGTAAGTCATCGCCAGCTCATTATTCTAAACACCCCCTTCAATACAAGGGGGTGTTTTTTTATGCAGTAAAGAATGAATTAGAATGTAAAATATAAGCCCTAATCATAGGGCCTTACATCAAACAATAGATTAAAGTTGTCGTCGAGCGTGTTTTAACGCAGTTCTTAGGCCTTCCTCTAGCGTTGGATGGTAGAAAGGGTGATCTAGAATTTCATCAACAGTAAGATCACTGGAGATAGCCCAAGCGAGCAAATGTGCTAAATGTTCTGCTGAATAACAAAGAAATTCTGCTCCGAGAAGTTTACGTGAGTGTCGATCGACGTAAACCTCTACAGCCCCAATATTTTGTCCATTGACAATCGCTCGTCCTTGCTTTTCGTACGATACGATACCCGTAACGAACTTATGATTGGCTTTACGCAGTGTTTGATAAGTGGAGCCGACCCCTGCCATTTCTGGTGAGCTAAACATAATACCCAATCGGGTAAGACTTTTTTTCTGACTCGATTGATGTTGATTGAGGCAATTATGAACTGCCAATTTACCTTCATAAGATGCTTCATGCTGGATAGGCGTTGCAGTAAATGCATCACCTACAATGTAAATGGGGTAGTCACCAAGCTGTTTAGTGGTTGGATCAACAGGTAGTTGCTTTAGATCAATGAATTCATCATTTATATACTGAATATTTAAAGAATCTAAATTCGTGGTACGACCAGTCGCAGATAATAGGTAATCAACTTCTATAGCTTTATTGCTACCATTTTCGATAAAGTTAATTTGAACCTTATCTTCGCCTAATTTCTCAACCTGCTCGGGTAAAATCTCATATTTGATATTTAATTCTTTTGAGAATATTTCTTGAGCAAGCGTTTGTAAGTCTGGGCTAGTCAATGAACCAATTTTTTTACTGCGAGCAAAAACTGTAGTTTCCACACCTAGACGCTGCATGGCTTGTGCAAGTTCGATTGCAATGACACCGCTTCCAATTACAGCTAAACTTTTTGGTAAAGTAGGTATTTCAAAGACTTGATCAGAAGTTAAATATAAATGACCAAGTTTTTGTTGCCAATCTTGATTTACTGTTGGTCTTGAACCAACAGCGATAATGAACGATTTAGCTTGGTATTTCTTATTATTAACATTGATTGTGTTTGCATTTACAAATGTTGCGCGACCTGAAATTTTGTGCGCTGTAGGCCATGAATTAACGTCCTTCAGTGTTGCTTTTGTAAATCGATCACGTAATTGCTGTACATGTTGCATAACATCTTTAGTGTCAATTTGAGAAGAAATTTTTAGCCCAAGTTGTTCTGAAGTTCTCGCATTATAGGCAAGATTAGCTGATGAAATTAGAACTTTACTCGGCATACAACCTACTCGAGCACAAGTGGTATCCCACGGACCGTCGTTCACAATAAGTATATTTTGTGTAGTTTTAATGGCTTCTTTATAAGCTGAAATACCAGCAGTACCAGCTCCAATAATAATGATATCGTACATATTGTATTGAGTAAGAATGATTTGAATTCACTATATAAAAAAAACTTCGATGAAGAAGTTTTTTTTTCAATTTATTACACTTAAACCTTTAACTTTTGGTGATATCCATATTTTGAAAATTTGTATTATTTAAAACTAAGTATTTTCATGGTTGTTATTGAAAGAAGATGAAAGAAAAAGGCGCTTGTGCGCCTTTAAAATGAATAAGATACATTTATCTTATAATGATGTACCTGCATGCACACCAACAGTTGGTTTTACATTCATTGATGTGCAACCGAGTAAAAGAAACGAACAACATAATGCAATACAAATTTTATTCATGAATGAGTCCTAATGAATTTGCTTTATTAAATAGTAACGTAGAACGACTACCTGACTTACATACTAAAAGTATAGGTTTAGGTAGACTATTGTAATACTTCGCAAACTCATGAACATCTGCATCTGTTATTTGACCTGAAATAACAGGTTGGTAAATCAAACTGATTTTAGACTTTTCGGCTAAAGCTCTTAATTCACTTGCAGTTGTTTCGTTACCTGATTCTTGATCAGGACGGTTAACGATCACAGACTTAAATCCCTGCTGCATTAAGGCATTGAATTTTGTAGCCGTCATATGACCCGATATACTCACAGATGGATTAAGTGCTTTACTGAGCGGTTCTGATGCTGAATGACTTAGCGTTACGATACTAAAAATGAAGATGGAAAGGATGAATCTAAACCACATCTTAGTCATCAAGCAAATCCATTTGTTTTGCTAATTGGTAGAGATTGTTAGAGCGATTTCCCGTACGACAGAACATTAATACTGGTTTTGGTAGCTCATTGAAATGATTTGCAAAAGTACGAACATCAAGCTCAGTAATTTGACCTGCAACTACAGGTTGATATACATAATCTAAGCCTTGAGCGCGTGCAGCTTCTTCAATTTGGGCACTTGTTGGCTGTTCTGGTCCGCCTTCCATATCGGGGCGATTATTAATCACAGATTTAAATCCTTTTTCAACAACTTGAACTAAATGTTCTGGCCCAATTTGACCAGCAAAACCTACATTTTCACTCATTGCGTCACTCCCAAAATAAATTAAAAGACTATGCTACTATCATAGCATCTCGCTCAGATATGAGCTTTGATCGACACAAAAAATTTAAAATAAAAATCGTATGAATACATGCATGGAGCACCTATGTACGATTACACCGTAGAGCCGCTGTACGTACAAAAAGCAAATGAGTTGATCGCTACTGACCTTTATTTGCCTGTCAAAGTTAAAAGACCTCCTGTGCTTATTATGGCGCATGGTTTTGCAGGATTACGTCAATTCAAATTAATCCAATATGCGCAACGTTTTGCTCAATCAGGTTTCGCGGTTGTACTCTTCGACTATCGTTGTTGGGGAGGAAGTACGGGTAAACCACGAGAAATGGTCTCTATCCGTCAGCAGCTAGAAGATTGGTATGCTGTGATTGCGCATATCAAATTATTCCCTTTGGTTGATGGGCACCAGCTTTTCTTATGGGGAACGGGTCTGAGTGGCGGATATGTTCTAAAACTTGCATCTGAGTTAAATGGGATTCGGGCTGCAATAGCGCAAGTACCCTTTGTGGACGGAAATGCCAGCAGTAAAATTTATCCAATTCAACATATGGCGCAGGCTTTAAAGTTATCGAGTCAGGATTTAATGGCAGCCAAAGTTGGACGTGTTGGAAAAAAAATGCCTGTCGTTCATCCTTATGCATTAAGTTTTTACCCGAGTCAGGATAGTTATCAAGGGTATATGTCGATCGTTGATTCAAACTATTATTGGAGCGGTGAGGTGCCTGCAAGAGCTATGTTGGACGTCATACGATTTCGACCGATTACTACGGCAAGAAGTATTAAAATTCCTGTGTTATTTATTGCTGCCAAGAAAGATGCAGTTATTCCCATAGAAATTAGTCGTGAAACGGTAACCAATATGGCACCTTATGTGGAATACCATGAGTGGAATATGACACATTTTGATATTTATCAAGCAAATTGGATGGAAAGCGCAATCAAGCTTCAATTAGAATTCTTAGATCAAAATAGAGGAGTAAACTCGTGATTGTTGTTTGTCCAACATGTGGCGCAAAAAATCGTGTACCTGAAGATAAAATCCAATCTCAGCCGAATTGTGGTCAATGTCATGAGCATTTGATTCCGCTTGCCCCTATTGAGCTGAATGAGCAAAACTTTAGCAATTTTATTACCAATAGTGATTTACCAGTATTGATTGATCTTTGGGCAGAATGGTGCGGGCCTTGTAAAATGATGGCACCGCATTTTGCCGAAGTAGCCAAATCAAATCCGCATGTGGTTTTTGCGAAGATAGATACTGAAGCGAATCCACGTTTAAGTACTGCCTTTCATGTTCGTAGTATTCCAACGTTGGTATTGATGAATAAAACCAATGAAATTGCTAGAATAAGTGGTGCATTACGTGCAAATCAATTACAAGATTGGTTAGATCAGCAATTAAATGCTTAACCAATAGGCCAATATTTGGAGTGACTGTGTCAGATTCTCAACTTAAGCCAGAAGGTACATTATCCCTTCAAACCATTGCTATGCCTGCAGATACCAACTGGAGTGGGGATGTTTTTGGTGGTTGGATTGTTTCACAAATGGATTTGGCTGGAGCTATTCATGCAGAGCGTTATACAAAAGGTCGCTGTGCAACCATTGCAATTAATCAAATGACATTCCTTGTGCCTGTTAAGGTGGGTGATGTCATTAGTTGTTATACTAAAATCTTAAAGCTCGGAAATACCTCCATTCAAATGCAAATTGAAGTGTGGGATAGTCACGACTCTTCACGTCCAGCGAAAAGAGTGACAGAAGGAGTTTTCACTTTTGTTGCGGTAGATGTAAAAGGGGCAAAACGCCAGATTCCAGATGATGTTAAACAAAAGTTTCAAGAATCTCTAAGCATCTAATCACAAAAAATCCCAACATTGTTGGGATTTTTTATTAGGGAAACTTTTTTAGGATCAATATGATCATGAGCTTTATTGCTTAAGTTGAGATTTTGCAATCCAAGCCCAGAGCATTTCACATTGAATTGGCTCTTCGCCAGACTCATCTGTCACGATCACCTTGACAAGGGTTTCACCTTTTTCAGACTCTTGCATCTGTTTTTGTTGATCATCAGTCAATGTAGCGACTGCAGTCATCGCACCTTTAGATGGGCGTTTGAAATCTACTTTTAAGCTTTTTATTAATACGATTGAGGTATCGGGTACATTCATGCCCGTAACAAAGCCAGTAGCTGTTTCAGCGATCAGCGCCATTGCGCATGCATGCACTTGACCAATATGGTTTTGCATTGCTTTATGGTTTTCGATTTTAACGACAACTTTAGCATGACTAACTTCAAGATAACGTAATTTGGCGGTTCCCACCATTGGAACGACACGGCCAAAAGCTTTGCTCCATAAAGTACTACGGATACCTTGTGGAAACTTAGATGTCGCTTTTACTAACTTAGATAAACGATTGCCTTTTGCCATGATCAGTTCCTATGATGGAGCAAAGAGATTAGTCTTTGAAGTTGTTAAATTGAAGTGGGATACCGAATTGTTGTTCTTTTAAGAACGCCATAACTTGTTGTAATGTATCGCGCTTCTTGTCAGTGACTCGGATTTTATCGCCCTGAATAGAAGATTGCACTTTGATACCACTTTCTTTAATGGCTTTATTAATTTTTTTTGCTGTATCAGAGTCAAGACCGTCTTTAAGTTTAATGACTTGAATGACATTTTTGCCAGATGCTGTCATTTTTTGCGGATCTAGTGCTTGAACGTCGACTTTACGTTTATAAAAGTGATTTTCCAGCATGTTGTAAACTTGCTCACATTGGAAGTCACTTTCAGTCGAGATCTTAATTTCTTTATTTTTTTCGTTTAATTCGATCGAAACGTCTTGACCACGGAAGTCGAAACGCGTTCCGATTTCCTTTTGTGTGTTTTGAACTGCATGATTTACTTCAAAAATCTCTAATTCTGAAACAATATCGAAAGATGGCATAGTTTAGACCTTTACAAATAGAAAGAATATCTGAGATGCTAGGGATGTTTTCTTCATTTGCCAAGTGTTGTTTACATCAAAGGAGTGCGCAATGATCCGTAAACAAGAAATTACAACATTTGAGTTCCCAGCTGACGCGATTATCTGGGATGTACGTGATACAAGTGCTTATGCTGAAGCACATGTGAAAGGAGCGGTGAACCAACCGATTTCCACACTTTCAGCAGAAAGCCTGGCTCAAGTTGCAGCGGATCAACCGATTTACATTTTATGTGGCGGCGGAAGTAAAGCACCACGTGCTGCAGAACTATTAGAAGGCTTTGATAGTTCACGTGAATATGTGGTCTTAATGGGTGGTACTCGTGCTGCTCGTGAGGCAGGATTACCTTTAGAGCAAGGTTAATCATGGTTGAAAAAAGCGCCTTATGGCGCTTTTTTAGTTTCAATAAATCATGATGATTGAGTTTTAGCCTGAAAATATGGCTTCTTTATTCTTACTTTCTTTCTAAATCGATGAACATTGAGTTTATTGAGTAAAGTTTCAGATATAGGGCATGCTGTTTTTAAGATTTGAGCCACCAGAATTTCAGCACACAAAGGAGCAAATAAAAAGCCTTTAGATCCCAAACCTGAGAGTGTATAAATCTCAGTATCAGATTCAACCTGACCTAAAAGCGGAAAATAATCCTGACTTTGTGCACGAACAGAAGCTCTACCATGCCAAGAATGATGGTCAGGAAATTGTGCAGCAATATCTGGTGCGAGATCTGCAAGTAACCTGTAGTTATGTTCATGATCTTCATCAAGAACATCTTGATCATCTCGATTAGGGTAAAAAGAAGCACCTAAAATGATTTGATGATCATTTAAAGGCATACAGTAGCCACCATAGCTATATGCTTCATGTTTCTTGAACTGTGAAGATGAAACATGATTAAACCAGCTAACTTGACCACGTATCGGTTTTAAAATCGGAAAATCATCAAAGAGATTCATACTTTCACGGGCACAACAAATAATCACGTGGTCAAATTGATATTGTTGTCCAACATGATCTGTTATACCGACTTGATGATTGGCAAGTCGGTCCCACGATTTGATTGTCGCTTGCTGAAATTCGATCAGTTCATTCGATAAAATTTCTTTAGCCAAATCATGCGGTCTGATTGTTCCAGCCTGTTTCAGGGTGAGGAATGCTTGGTTGAACAGGCTGTTTTCAGCGGCAGAATTTGCTTCGAGTATGTTTTCTGGATATTGATTTGCAAGATCGAGAAGTTCATCAACGTGTTTAAGAGGGATTTGATGGACTTGTGCTTCGTCAAAGGCTTTAAATTTTGAATAATGGTTCATCGCATGTTGCCATGCTAATGTCATCAAATGATCGGCACTTTGTTCAATAGGACAGAGTTTGGGATTCAATAAAGCCAGAGGATTTCCTGACGCGCCACTTAATGGCTCATGGTGGTCAAATAGGCGGACGCGGTGACCTCTTAATGCAAAGGCATAGGCACAACTTAAACCCGCAATTCCAGCGCCTACAATGCCTATACGGCGTTGAGAACTTGAGTGTGGTTTGTATTGGTAATCTTCGGGAGAGAGTTCACTTTTTTCAGCCTCTTCGTCTAAAGGCAGTAAAACTCCCTTTAGCATTTCACGTTTGTGTCCGAACCCTTTTGGGCGTGTAATTTTCACGCCGTGTTTTTTTAATCCTCTTTTGAGGATGCCAGCAACACTGAAAGAGGCAAAAGTAGTTCCAATATCTGATAGTCGAATAATTTGATTCAGAACTTGTTCTTCCCACATATCTGGATTACAGGCAGGAGCAAATCCATCTAAAAACCATGCATTGACAGTGCTAGTTTTGGCAATGACTGGAAAAACATCATGTGCATCACCTAACCAAATATCAATACTAAAACGCTCATCTGGAAAATGAAGGCGGTGGCATCCTGCAATCGGCAGTGGATATTGGGCAATGAGTTGATCTGATAAATGTTTCAGTTCAGGCCAAGCATTTAAAGCTCGGATCAGATCAGCCTTGCTCAATGGAAATTTTTCCACCGTAATGACATGCAGTTGACTATGATTATTTGGACGAATTGATTGCCAAAGTTGCCAAAGGGTGAGGATATTTAAACCCGTGCCGAAGCCAGTTTCTCCGACTGTGAAATGTTCAAATGGTTTTAAGTCCGATAGGCGTTCATGTAGATCATTACCATTGATAAAGACATGACGCGTTTCAAGAAGGCCATTGGCTTTTGAAAAATAAACATCACCGAAAATTTTAGAAACTGGAATATCGATTCCATCAACGAGTTGCCAATCGAGATCAGCAGTTTGAATGGCCTGAGTCAAAATTTGAAACCTTTGAAAAGCGTGTCAGTGGTTTACCACTGACGACGTCGTTTTGTATAGATGTAACTGGCAATAATAAAGCCGACAAAAATACCGACAGCCATTGTTGCTGCACCGTACAGAAACATTTGAGCACTACGTTCACTTTGAAGCACCTGAATTTGTACACCTAAATTATCATTTTTTAGTTGTAATTCTTGATTCTGTGCTAAAGCTTCTAGGTTTGCTTTTTCAAGCTGTTGGAGACGTGTTGCTTGGTCTTTGACTAAAGCCTTTACTTTTGCTTCTTGAAGCGCTTTATTTCGTGCAATTTGTTCAGCTGTAAGTGGCTTTGCAGGCGTAGCTGTTGCTGGCTGAGACTGTGCAGCTGGATTCGCTGGTGCAGCAGTAGTTGCTGCGGGTTCAGCCCAAGCTGAAGATACCAATGCAAAACTGATGAAAAGAGCAGAGCGTGTCAAATTCATCATCTTATTCATGTGGTAATGCTTTATTAAAAGGTTTTACGTCAATGCTGGCATAAATACCTTCTTTTAAAAAAGGCTCATCTGCTAACCATTCATCTAACGCTTCACGGCTTTCAAAATCTAAAATAAGGGTGCTGCCATAAAATCCAGCTTGTGGGTTATTACGATCTTTTGGCATCGCGCCAGCGACGATTACGCGACCTTCCTCAGCCAGTTTTTCAAGGCGTGCAAGGTGTTGTGGGCGTGTTGCTAAGCGTTTTTCAACAGTACCTTCTTGGTCGGTACACGTCACTACAAATAAGGGCATGGCGAAATCTCTATATCCTCTTTCAACACGATTATTCTTCTGCAGATTTAAAGTGTTTTCGTAAAATGATGAATTGAATAATGATAAATGAAAACATCACAATCATGTCACCAAAAGCAGTAAATTCACCCCAATATTTTCCATCCATGAACACGAAAGCAAAGAAAATATGCAATGATGCCATACCAACAAACATCGCGGCCCAAGCATAGTTTAAATTTTTCCATCCCTGCGGTGTTAAATTTAAAATAGGACCAAATAAGCGTTGAATGAGAGGTTTGCGGTCTTTACCAAAATAAGGTGAAATTAAGAAAGCACCAGCAAATACAAAATTCAAGATCGCTGCTTTGAGACGAATATAAAAATCATCACTCAACATGAGAGTAATCCCACCAAAAATCACCGTCATAAATAAAACAATCCATTGTTGTTTATCGAGATGAAATTTTTGGCGGACAAATAATGCGCCGTAGACCACGAGCATAGAAATGATTAAGCCCGTTGTAGCAACGAGAATATGGTTATTATCGACGCCACCTGCAGAGCCGATCCATTGCAGTAAAGGGTGATTGTTATCTTTGGGATCGACAGTTTTGTAAAGCCAAAAGAAAATTATGAGTGGCACAAAGTCTAAAAGTGCTTTCATGTTAAAGTATCTATGCAGTTCAGGTGGATGGATTAGTATAAAAGATGCAAGGCGTAGATTTACACACACATAGTAATATTTCTGATGGAACTTTATCGCCAGAGTTACTGGTTCAAGCTGCGCTCGAAAAAGGGATACATACCCTTGCACTGACTGACCACGATAGCATGGATGGTTTGGTTCTGGCTGAAAAAGTTGCAAAAAATCAACCAATTCAAATTATTTCAGGTGTGGAAATTTCAAGTCAGTGGTCTAGACCTTCGACCAAAAAAAGTTATGGTGTGCATGTGGTCGCACTGAATATGCAATCACCTGATCCTTTGCATAAGCTACTAGAACAACAAAAGATAATTCGAGCTGAACGTGCTCAACTCATCTGTGAATTGTTGAAGCCTCTTATTGGAGAGGATATTTACGCGGATGTGGTTGCGAAGGTCGAGGGTATACCTGATCGTGTGACACGAACCCATATTGCGAAGACGTTGGTCGAGAAGGGTCATGTTTCACGTCCGCAACAAGCTTTTGACAAATATATCAAGGAAGGTAAAAAAGCTTATGTTCAGTTTGAAGGACTTGGTCTGGAGGAAACGATACGTGTAATTCATGAGGCTCAAGGGTTTGCTGTTTTGGCACATCCTACCCGTTATGATTTATCTGCGACCAACATTCGTTATTTAATTGAAATATTTGCACGTTACGGAGGCGACGCAGTTGAGTTGCCACCTGCGATTGAGCCTACCTCGACGCGACAAATGGTAGACCGAATGATTGCCGAATTTGGGCTTAAAGTATCAGTTGGAAGTGATTTTCATGGAGATAATATGCCATGGATAAAATTGGGGAATATCCCTCAAGTGAAAGAGGGGCAGGTTGGCATCTGGGAAAGTTTTATTGTATAGAAATTCTCTTATAACAACGGATAAGAGAATTTTAGGCGTTGATAAGACATTCAGTTGTCACGAATCAAAGTAAGTTGTGATCTTGTGCTTGGATCGGTGGAGGAGTTGGTTTTCCTAAAGTCCCGAGTAGTTCAATCTCGATTGTACGAACCATGGCATCGAGTGGAAGATCATTACTTTGTGTACCAAAAGGCTCTTCTATTTCAGAGCTGAGCGCATCAAGCCCCAAAAACGTATATGCTAAAATACCGACTAAAAGTGGTGTCGCCAAACCGAGCACCGAGCCTAAACTAAATGGAAGCATAAAACAGAAAAAATAAACGGTACGGTTTAAGAGTACTGAATAAGCATAAGGTAAAGGAGTTGTAGCAATACGATCACAGCCTGTTTGAACCAAACTTAATTCAGTTACATGTTGGTTCATTTGTGTATAAATAATGTCTGAAATTTCGCCTTCTTTCAGTGACTGCATCAACTCCCATTGAATCAAACTTAATGTGTATTGTGGTGCATTGGCTTGCTGGTAAAGTTGAGTTAAAGCTTGTGGACTCATGCCACTGGTTTGATGCAAAGCATCGGGACTGACTGTTTGATGACGAAGACGGTCACGCAGTACGTTCGCAAAAACAATCATATGCTGAATTACACGTTCACGACGACCTTGCGGCAAGATCCGGCAGTCTCGATCGAAATGTCGAGCATTGGCGATTAAGCTCCCCCATAATTTACGCGCTTCCCACCAACGGTCATAACACGCCGAATTTTTGAAACCTAAAAAAATCGACAATACTACTCCGATCAGTGTAAACCCAACCAAAGGAATTTCAGGGAATCTATAGAGATTTATATATTCAATTCCCCCCACGATTGCTGAAATCAGCATAACGATTCCAAGTGGAGGTAATACCTTCGGTAAGATGGTTCCACGCCATGAAAATAATAGTTTTAGCGTATCGGTTTGATCACGAACAATCATGTAAATCAATCTTTCATTTTTCTATGATCTTCACTAGTTCAGCGAGTATTGTCAATGATAAAAAATGGAAACTTCGAGCAATTTTATTCTGTAATTTATAGACTTATTCTCGGATCAGTTGGTGCTCCATAAAAGAGTAGCTGCCTTCGGTGGAAATGATGACATGATCGAGTAATTTAACCTCAATTAAATTACAAGCTCTACTTAAAGATTTCGTCAAATTGATATCGTCAATTGAGGGCTGAGGAATTCCTAAAGGATGATTATGTGCAATAATCACAGCACTCGCCTGAGTGTGGATGATATGTCGAATAAACTGATTAATTGAAACTGCACAGTGGTTAGTAGAACCAAAGAATAATTTTTTAAAATTAATTTTTCTGAGCCTTGCATCTAAACAGAGTACCGCGAAAATCTCTTGAGATTCGCCAATAAGTTCATAACGAAGATAATCTTGAATTAAATCAGAGCGACTTAAATCAATTTGTTGGTTCAATTGATGTTGCAAGTAACGCCGTCCAAGCTCTTTTACAGCCATCAATTGAGAGTATTTAGTGTCTCCCATGCCATGGAACATGCGAATTTCGTCTATCGATGCATCAAACACTGCATTTAAGCTTCCAAAATGTTGCAACATCAATCTTGCTAATTCGACCGCAGAATGTTGTTGAGATCCTGATCTTAAAAAGATGGCGAGGAGTTCTGCATCAGAGAGGCTATGAGCACCTTGGCGGAGTAATCTTTCTCGCGGTCGTTCTTGTTCGGGCCATTGTTTGATCGAATTATTCATTATTATTCACTGTTTTAAATTATTTTAACTTTTGAATATTCACCAAGGTATATCTTGGGTGGCAGAATATTTAATGCTATTGTGAGCGCCACTGCAATAAAAAGGTGACGTGATCTTGAGTTTTGATCTTAGTGTGTTCTCCAATAAAAATATTATTCTTGCTGTTACTGGTGGTATTGCTGCTTATAAAAGTGCCATCTTAGTACGCCGACTTAAAGATTACGGATTTAATGTCCGAGTTGTAATGACTCAAGGTGCCCAAGCTTTTATTACGCCGCTTACCTTTCAAGCATTGTCGGGTAATCCAGTACATACTGAACTTCTAGATACAGAAGCTGAAGCTGGAATGGGGCATATCGAATTAGCACGATGGGCGGATTTGGTGCTTGTCGCTCCTGCCAGTTGTGACAGTATTGCTAAATTTGCTTGCGGACTAGCGGATGATTTACTCAGTACACTCTATTTGGCAACAAAAGCACCTGTTTGGATCGCACCAGCCATGAATCAACAAATGTGGGCGGCTAAAGCAACACAGCGCAATTTGAGTACTTTGGTCGATGATGGTGTGCATGTCATTATGCCTGAGGCGGGTTCTCAAGCGTGTGGCGATGTTGGATTAGGACGTATGCCTGAGCCTGAAGATTTAGCTGAACAGGTACGAGAATATTTCCATAAAGCGCAGCGTGCAATTGCAGAAAAATTTGGCTTGCTGGCGGGTAAAAAAGTGACGATTACCGCAGGTCCAACTCGAGAGGCAATTGATCCAGTGCGCTATATTTCAAATCACAGCACTGGAAAAATGGGGTTTGCTATTGCTGCTGCATGTTATTCAGCAGGTGCTGAGGTGACACTGATCGCGGGTCCTGTCAGTTTAGATACACCGAATGGGGTGAAGCGTTTAAATGTATCTTCAGCGAGACAGATGCTTGATTTAAGCATGAATCAGTTGGAAACAGGATGTGATGTATTTATTGCGACAGCTGCCGTAGCGGATTATCGTGTTGCAGAAGTTGCGGAACATAAAATCAAAAAAGCTGGTGATGAGTTAGCTGTCTCTCTTGTTAAAAATCCTGATATCGTGGCGACGATAGCTTTGCAAGACAAACGTCCATTTATGGTCGGTTTTGCAGCTGAAACGCGTAATGTTGAAGAATATGCCGCAGGTAAATTGGTGGCTAAGAAACTAGATATGATCGCATGCAATGATGTTTCAAGAGCGGATATTGGTTTTGCTTCAGATGAAAATGCGATGACTGTGTTTTTTGCTGAACAATATGAAATGGAAAAACGTGATCTTGAAAAAGCTTCAAAGCAAGAAATTGCACAACAATTGGTTGAAGCTATCCATGATGCATTACATCAAGAAAAACGACCTGTTTAAATGTAGGATATAAAAAAGACCGCAAATGCGGTCTTTTTTATAAGGGGGAAGTTAATCAAACGATTAAGCTTGACCTTCAGCAGCTGCAGCTTGAGCGCGTTGCATGTTTGCCTCAAACTCAGCATCGAAGTTAATCGGTGTAAGAAGTAATTGAGGGAAGCTACCTTTAGTTACAAGATCATTCACCGCTTCACGAAGGAATGGGAACAAAATATTAGGGCAATAAGCACCAAGAATGTACGGAAGACGTTCATCTTCAACGCCATCAATCAAGAAAATACCTGATTGTGTTACGTCTACGATAAATGCAGTTTCACCTGCATTCGCAGCTTGTACAACCACTTTTAAAGAAACTTCAAAATGAGTTGGATCTACTTTTTCAGCTGATGAAGAAAGATTGATGTTTAACTCAGGTTGCCATTCTTTTGTAAAAACCGCAGCACCAGGAACTTCAAAAGAAATATCTTTTGTATAAATACGTTCTAATGCTAATTGTGGTTGAACTTGTTGTTCTTCACTCATTCTTAATTCCTTAGATTTAGTGATTATGCCAATAATTCGTCTAGTTTACCTTCACGCTCTAAAGCATAAAGTTGGTCGAAACCACCGATGAATTGATCTTTAATGAAAATTTGTGGCACTGTGCGATGGTTGGTTTTTTGCATTAACTCAACACGAACCTCAGGTGCTTCTTTTGATAAATTAATTTCTTTGTACTCAATGCCTTTACGTTCAAGGAGTTGCTTTGCACGTACGCAATAAGGACACATCGTTGTTGAATATACAGTCACTTGAGCTGTCATTTTACAAACTCCTTAAGCTTTTTTGCTTTTTACTAAAGGTAAGCCTTGAGCTTTCCAGTTACTAATGCCACCGTCTAAACGATAACTATCTGTATGACCGACTTGTTGTAAAGCAGAGCCTGCAACTTGGCCTAAATTACAAATGAATACCAATGGACGGTCCGCAGCTTTTAATTCTTCAACATTGGCAGCAATTTGACTATATGGAATATTACGACTACCACTAATATGACCTTCACGGAAATCTTTAGCATCGCGCAAATCAATCAGCATCGCATTTTTAGCTTTCACTAAAATTCCGAGCGATTGTGGCGAAATTTTACGACCACTACGTTGTCCTTCAAAAACGAAAAACAAAACAATAAGGGCCCCTAAAATTGCAAATAAAAAGGGGTGATTCCCCATAAATTCGAACCAACGTTCCACAAATCACCTAATGACTAATTAAAAACTGCGTTGAGTATAACGTATATATATGGTGATCAAAATCACTGCTTCAAGGGCGTGCTTAAAGAAAACTAATTTTTTTGTTGCGCCTCAGTAATCTCATCTATTAGACGTAAATAACTTTCTAAACGTCTTTGTAAAATATCACCATTTTTGACACCTTCTTTAAGCGCACATTGCTTTTCGTGCGTATGGGTGCAATTGCGATACTGACAATGTCCTAAGAGCGCAGAAATTTCAGGAAAGCCACCATCGATTTTCTCATGATCTAAATGCCATAAGCCAAATTCACGAATACCTGGGGAATCGATTAAAGCACCATTTTCACCAAAACGAATTAAACGTGTTGAGGTCGTGGTATGTTGACCGAGTGCGGAGTTTTCTGAAATGACATTGGTTTTTTGATCAGCATCAGGAATGATGGCATTAATAAGTGTACTTTTCCCAACACCTGATTGACCTACAAATGCAACAGTTTGGTTGTCAATACGTTGAATCAACTCATCTAAATTACCATTAGATTGGGTCAGGATGAAATCATAACCAAGTTGACGATATTCTTCTGCTAACAGCAAAATTGGATCATTTTCTTTCAGTAAATCACATTTGTTTAATACTAATAAAGCAGGAATATTGGCATCTTCACATGCAACCAAATAACGATCAATTAGGGTTGGTGCAGGTTCTGGTAACGGTGCAATCACAATGACGATCAGGCTGATATTTGCAGCTACTGGTTTTACTTTGTGATAACGATCTGGGCGAGTCAACAAGGATTGTCGCGGTTGAATCGCTGTGATAATACCTAAGCCAGTATTTGGATCTGCTTGCCATTTTACGCGATCACCTGTAACCAATAATTCTAAATTGGTACGGGTATGACAACGCCAAACGCTATTCAGCTCAATAGGTTTCCAAAAAGGTTCTGGCTCACCTTCTTTGGTATCTGGTTTTATTGGATGTTGATCAGGCAAGGAGAGGGCTTGTACTTCGAGTTGTCGACCATAGTGTTGGACGACTAAGCCTTCTAAGTCGTGAGACGTGTCGAGTTCTTCTTGACGTGTTTGATGTTGTTTCTGAATACGACGTTGTTGTTGCTCTGTCAAACGACGCTTACGAATTAAAGCCATTCACAACCTAAAAAACCTTGAAATTTAGATGGCAAAAATAGCATGATGAGCCATGGATTTACAGCCAAGATCGGAATAATTTGCTACTATCCATCTTTAATTTAGCCCAATAAGATTGCACTTTATGAGCAGCACCCCAGATACCCGCTTAATTTGGATCGACCTTGAAATGACAGGGTTAGATACAGACAATGATCAGATTATTGAAATTGCAACGATTATTACGGATGATCATTTAAATATTCTTGCTGAAGGCCCAGTGTTAGCTGTACATCAGTCAGATATTATTTTAAATGCGATGGATGAGTGGAATACACGTCAGCACGGGCAATCTGGACTTATTGAACGCGTACGCCGTAGTAAGTTAACTGCGCAAGATGCTGAGCAACAAACACTTGAATTCTTAAAAAAATGGGTCAATCCTAAATCATCTCCAATGTGTGGAAACTCAATTTGCCAAGATCGCCGTTTCTTACATCGTTTAATGCCAGAGCTTGAGCAGTTCTTCCATTACCGTAATTTGGATGTGTCTTCTGTTAAAGAGTTAGCAAAACGCTGGCGCCCAGAAATTATGAGTGGTTTAAAGAAAAATGCTTCTCATCTTGCGATGGATGATATTCGTGACTCAATTGCTGAATTGAAGTATTACCGTCAATATTTTTTCATCTCAAATAATTAAAAAGTTCTGTTGAAATTTTAGAAAAGGGGCTAAGGCCTCTTTTTTATAGATTTTATAAATGATCTAAAGAACAAAGTATTAATTAAAATGTTTAAAAGTTGATAGCAAAAAATAAACTGACTTTTATGCTGATAGATCTCAGAATAGTGAAAATTTAAGAATGATAACAGAGACTAAGTTATGCAAAGTAGTAATCCGATCTTAACCCGTGTAGAGACGGTATCCAATTATCAACAACCCATGACCATTCAAGGCGCGATTCAGAAATCAGTTGTATTAACTGTGATTTCTGCAGCGGTGGGTATCGCGCTGTTTATTTATAGCTTTATGACTTTAAATGTCTCACTCGCTTATGCCAGTGCGATGGTGGGGGCGATTGGTGGATTCATTCTGGCACTCATTACTACTTTTAAGCCGAATACTGCTCGAACTTTGGCTATTCCATATGCTTTATTTCAAGGTGCATTTTTAGGGGGGATTTCAGTCATATTTCAACTGAAATATCCTGGTGTTCCTTTAAAGGCTTTGCTCGCAACATTTGTCACGACTTTGGTGATGTTCGCGCTTTATCGTTTTCAAATTATTCGTGCGACTGAGAAATTTAAAGCGGTTGTGTTGTCAGCCACCATTGCGATTGCGATTGTATTTGTTCTCCAATTTATTATGAGTCTAGCTTTTGGTTCGAGCATTCCATATATATTTGATAATAATTGGCTAGGTTTAGGATTTGCAGCTTTTGTCGCCATTATTGCATCATTAAATCTAATTTTAGATTTCGACCTGATTGAAAATGCCGCAGCTCAATATGCGCCTAAAGCGATGGAATGGTTATGTGGAATTGCCTTATTAGCCACTTTAGTTTGGATGTATTTCTCTTTCTTGCGTTTAATTGGTCTACTGTCTAGTAATGACTAATGTCGTTCAGCTAAGGCGTGTAAAAAGATCAGACTGATGTCTGATCTTTTTTTAGCGTCTAATTCGGTTTAACAATTTTTTGAAAAAAGATGCATTATGCAATTTCGTAAATGCTCTAGACTTGGCATCATGCATGAAAATTAATTTAAGTGAGAGTCACATGGCACAAGGACTATTAGCAGGTAAACGTTTTTTAATCGCGGGTGTTGCGAGTAAATTGTCGATTGCATTCGGTGTTGCAGAAGCTTTACACCGTGAAGGTGCAGAATTGGCATTTACCTATCCTAATGAAAAAATGAAGAAGCGTGTTGATGACTTTGCTGAACAGTTTGGTTCAAAACTAGTTTTTCCATGTGATGTTGCTGTTGATGCTGAAATCGAACAGGCATTTGCTGAATTAGCAAAACATTGGGATGGTTTGGATGGCGTAGTGCATTCAATTGGTTTTGCACCAGCACATACTTTAGATGGTGATTTTACTGAAGTTACTGATCGTGAAGGTTTTAAAATCGCGCATGACATCAGTGCCTATAGCTTTATTGCCATGGCTCGTGCGGCAAAACCACTTTTAACTGCTCGTCAGGGCTGTTTGCTCACACTCACTTACCAAGGTTCAGAGCGTGTGATGCCAAACTATAATGTTATGGGATTGGCGAAAGCATCTTTAGAGGCTGGCGTTCGTTACTTGGCTTCAAGTTTGGGTGCTGAAGGAATTCGTGTAAATGCGATTTCAGCTGGTCCAATTCGTACGCTTGCGGCTTCAGGTATCAAGTCTTTCCGTAAGATGCTTGATCTGAATGAAAAGGTTGCACCTTTAAAGCGTAATGTCACGATTGAAGATGTAGGTAATGCGGCATTGTTCTTGTGTTCACCATGGGCGAATGGTATTACTGGCGAAATTTTATATGTAGATGCTGGTTACAATACGGTGGGTATGAGTGCAGATTTAATGCTAACAGAATAAATCTCATCTTAGTAACAAATAAAAATCGGCAATTTATTGCCGATTTTTTTACATTTTTTAAAGTTCATTTATGTAACCAAGACTAGGTAAATCGTATTTTTTTTGATTAAATATTAAGAAATTATTTAGCCTTATTAAATTATAAAAGACAGATAATAACCATGCTTGCCAACATCTTTTCGGCATTGGAACAGCTCGGTCTAACCGCCCAAAACAGAGCCCTCCACATCCAATTCAGTCATTCACAACTGAATAGCCAAGTCTTCCTACAACGCATCGATGGCAGCCATGTCCTTAACGAAGGCGTTCAAGCAGAACTCATCTGTCTCTCGACCAATGCCTTAATTCCACTCAAACAATTCATCGGCACACAAGTGGCCGTCGATCAAGTCACTGATCAAGGAA
>NZ_VPEE01000041.1:0-18339 GCF_013417345.1 Acinetobacter sp. YH16032
TCTTCATAATCTCTTAATGATCTTTCTAACATCTCGTCAATGCTAGAAGCTGGACTCGAAACACTTAACAACTCAGCAACCTGCTTCGTTCGTTTCCGTGTATCTCGTCGGTATGGGGTGCATTCTAGAGCATTTCGAAATCATTGCAAGTGCTTTTAACCCCATGTTTTATTGAGTGTTCTATTTTTATGCACCATTATGATTCATTAATAATCACATTTACACTTAACCCTATAATATTGAAGCAAAAATATTAATTTAATATTTCTGCTTCTTTTTTTAATCACTATTTCGCTTTTGAAGGTTTTATATTCACACTTAAAATTTTAATAGGATTTTTTGGCACATCTTGATGCATACCAAATCTACCAGTAGGCACTTTTGCAATTTTATCGACAACATCCATGCCTTTAGTTACCTGACCAAACACAGCATAACCAGGATTCATTGGCGCTTTATTTAGAAAATCATTATCCGCAATATTGATAAAAAATTGGCTTGTTGCTGAATCAGGCTGGTTTGTACGTGCCATGGCTAAAGTGCCACGGTTATTCTTTAAGCCATTATAAGACTCGTTCTTGATTGGAGGTCGATTCACTTTTTTTTTCATCGATACATCTAATCCTCCACCTTGGATCATGAACCCTGGAATAACCCGATGGAAGATTGTGCCGTTATAAAAATTAGCTTTCGCATAAGTTTCAAAGTTCTTTGCTGAAATCGGAGCTTTATCATTAAACAACTCGATTTCGATATCTCCTGCTGATGTTTTGATTTGCATATGCGTATTTGCTGCCAAAGACAAAGTACTCATCGCCGCAACAGAAACACCTAACATCATTTTTTTTAACATACGCTATCCTCTTATTGATTTTTTTATCTTATCTATTATTCATGAATCAATCGCCAGAAAAGATTCAGTTTTTTGTTAAGCATCAAAGTATTTTTATTCGATTACTCTATATAAAGAAAAAATCCTGAGTTTCGTTTGAATCTCAGGATTTGAAAGTAAGCATCTATTAACTATTTTTATCCCAAAATCTTCTAAACTCTTTACTCATTTCAATCAACAATTTTTTAGAACGCCCTGAGACTAGCGTTAGATTAATAAATCCGTGTGTTTGATCTTCAAAATCTTGATACAACACTTTAGTGCCATTTTGACGTAATTTGTGGGCGTAAATTTTGCCTTCATCATGCAATACATCATGTCCCGCTGTAACAACATAGGCTGGTGCCAATTTTTTTAGATTACCGTATGTTGGGGAGATTAGTGGATTATCCAAAGCAACTTTATGTCTTGTCGCGTAGTATTCTGTCACATAGTCAATATCGCTGTTGGTTAATACTAAACCATCTTTATACGCAAAGAATGATGGATGACGACTTTTGAAATCTACCGCAGGATATATTAAAAATTGAGCTTGAGGCGCATAACTGGCATTTAATGCACGTTGAGCAACGACAGCACTAATATTACCGCCAGCACTATCTCCTGCTACAGCAATACGATTTTTTAAGATTTTAAAGTGACGGCGATTTTGATATACCCATGCCAATGCGTCTTCACATGATTGAATCAATGATTGTGGAGAAACTTCTGGCGCTAAAGGATAATCAATACTGATTACTTGTACTTTTGCATAATTCGCAATGATTCGGCACGCTTCATCATGTGTATTCACACTTCCGACAACAAACCCACCACCATGATAAAACACAATCATTGGTAATTTTTTATTCGGAGCAGGATGATAATGTCTGGCAAATACAGTACCACTTTGTAAAGGAAGACGAATATCTTCTACATATTGAACATGAGATGATTTATGTGTGATGGATTGGATTTGATTTTCAAATTCTTTTCTTGATTTATCAATATCAGCGCCAATAAAGCCTGATTTTCCTTGTTTCAACTGTGCAGCCATCAAGCATTTTGTAAAACTATCGAGTTGAGGATAGTCATAGGGATAGCCAAGTAACTTCACTAGAGATTCTTGAACGATCTTTGGGAGTCGATCTAATGCACGTCCTGCAGAACCCTGACCATTTTCAAGTAATTGTTGTATTTTTTGATTCACGATTCCGATCCTTTTAAAAATCCGTATTCTTCATAATTTCTACACGATCAGCCATTTCATGACTATTTTGTTAACTAAGTCTACTGATCAATATACAAACTTCAATCCCATTTACGCTAATCTGACTATAGCAGTCTTGTCATTGACTATTTAATCCAACATCAGGAATTTTTTAGTTGTCCTGATTCAACATATAAAGGTGAAAGCTATGGCAATAAAAGTAATGATAATGTCATTGGCCACAGCAGTTCTTGCAGTCGGTTGTGTGGCCTTCCCTGATGATAGCCCTTATTATAATGGTAATTATGACCATCGTTATGATCGTGATTATGATCGCAACTATGACCGTCAACGTTGGGAGAGAGAACGCGCACAACGTTTACATCAACAGCGCCTTGAACAAGAAAAGCGCAAACGTCAATATGAACGTCAACGCCAACAACGTGAATTAGCAGATCGACGTAATAAAGAACGTGCTGAGCATGATCGTCGTAAACAGATTGAACAACGTCAAAAGGAAATTCTAAAACAACGTCAAGCTGAACGTAATCGTTGGAATCAAGATAATCGTAAAAAAGCGATTGAAGAACAACGTAAGCGCTTAGAACAGGACCGCAAGAAGCGAGAACAGGAACGTCAACACGATCGCCGAGATCGTTAAGCTTTCTTGGACTCAAGACAATTGATTTAAAGTTACCTCACAAACCTAACATTCACATTTGAATGTTAGGTTTTTTTAAGTGCTGTGATTCTAAAAATAGACAGTAAAGGCATCCTATTTACTCTCTATTCTCTGCTTTTTCATAAAATTTAATCCATTATAAGCAGTTTAAATGAATTAAATTTCATTGCATTTTACTCAACAACTTGAGGGGCTTCTGCACCTTCAGCTGGGACAGCTTGAATCGGTTCAGCAGACTCTACACTTGGGTCAGCTTGTACAGCCACACCATTTTGGGTATCCATTTCAGTAGTTGCCGCTTGCGCTATAGAAGCATCTGTTTGTGTGGTCGGCTGAGTCGCTTGAGCAGTTTCAGCAGATTGGTTTGAAGTACAACCTACAGTAGCAAAACCAATAGCTGCAAATGCCAGGGAAATGAGACCTAATTTTTTCATTGTTTAATTCCTTACTTGAAACATTCAAAGTCAGAGTTAACTTTGAAGGCTTATCATTCCTGACTTTTTTATTTCATGCGTCAGTTCTTGGTTCAAGTTTCGATGACTTCAGGTTGAACTTATGAAAAAAGTGTAAAGAAAATGCAATTCAACTTTTATAGTTGAATATATCTCCTAAGCCATTTATTTAATTTATTTTTTAGTGAATATGTGGTGCGATATAAGCCCTTTTTGAAGGTGACTGAATCACAGTGTGGCTACACGGTATATCGGTTGCTTAACATTGTTACTCAGATCTCGACAAGCAAAAAAAAAACTCATCCAAGGAGGTTGGATGAGCTATTAAAAAGCAAAAACAAAATAAATAGAAACTACAGCGTTAGTATCTGGTTAAAGATAATACAGTTTTGATTATTTAAAAGGAAAGACTTGTTTTATCTGAATCTATATTTTTTATATATAAAATATACACTAAATCATATTTTTATAATCTTTCTTCAGCTCATCTCCTCTTCTTATTCTAGACTTTAGATTTCTCTAAATGGATCGAAAAATTTTCATTCCTTGTTGTAAAGATGAATTTAGTAGAAATAAACATCGTTTAAGCTTGAATTATTTATAGTCGCCCACATTACCTTTGTATTGATGAATTACACACGCATGGCAGTTCAGATTAACGCAGTTAACACTGATGCCAAAGGACTGTACATGTTTAAAAACCCATTTAAGCGGAGATCTTCCATGGCAAATGAGCAAAACGAACAAACTCAGGACGTTCAAACGGAACAAACTGAACAGCAAGTTGAAAATCAACAAGCTGAAGTTGAAGTTTCTGTAGAAGACCTTCAAGCGCAAATCGCAACGCTGACTGAAAACTTAAAATATGAAAAAGCAGTTGCTGCAAATGCGAAGTATGAAGCAGAAAAAACCAAAGAACGTTTAGAGCGTGAGGCGGATACTGCGAAAAAATTTGCTTTAGAGAAATTTGCAAAAGAATTATTGGATTCAGTTGACAACCTTGAACGTGCAATTGCTGCTGCAGGTGATGAAAAAACTCCTTTATCAGAAGGTGTAGAACTCACACTGAAGTCATTATTAGCAACATTAGAAAAATTTGGTGTTGTGGCAGTTGACACTGAAAATGGTTTTAATGCTGATTTGCATCAAGCAGTAGGTATTGCCCCAGATGCAAAAGCGGGTGAGATTGGTACGGTACTTCAAAAAGGTTACACCCTTTCTGGCCGTTTACTTCGTCCTGCAATGGTCATGGTAGGCCAATAAGTCAAGAAATACGGGAGTTTGTAAAAATTTTTTAAGTTTTTAACTTGAAAAATAATGAATGGCTCTCATATCGGATAACAAGTGAAAGATCACAACAAAATTTTCGAGGAACACATCAATGGCTAAAATTATTGGTATTGACTTAGGTACTACAAACTCATGTGTTGCAGTACTTGAAGGCGATAAAGTTAAAGTAATCGACAACGCTGAAGGCGCTCGTACAACTCCGTCTATTATTGCGTATAAAGATGGCGAGATCCTTGTTGGTCAATCAGCTAAACGTCAAGCGGTAACAAACCCGAAAAATACATTATTTGCGATCAAACGTTTGATCGGTCGCCGTTACGAAGATCAAGCAGTTCAAAAAGATATTGGTCTTGTACCTTACAAAATCATCAAAGCTGACAATGGTGATGCTTGGGTTGATGTAAACGACAAGAAACTAGCACCACAACAAATCTCTGCAGAAGTTCTTAAGAAAATGAAGAAAACTGCGGAAGATTACTTAGGTGAAACAGTTACTGAAGCGGTAGTTACTGTTCCTGCATACTTCAACGATGCTCAACGTCAAGCAACGAAAGATGCTGGTAAAATTGCTGGTTTAGATGTTAAACGTATCATCAACGAACCAACAGCTGCAGCGCTTGCGTTCGGTATGGACAAGAAAGAAGGCGATCGTAAAATCGCGGTTTACGACTTAGGTGGTGGTACTTTCGACGTATCAATCATTGAAATCGCTGACCTTGATGGCGACCAACAAATCGAAGTGTTGTCTACTAATGGTGACACATTCCTTGGTGGTGAAGACTTTGATAACGCGTTAATCGACTTCTTGGTTGAAGAATTCAAGAAAGAACAAAATGTAAACTTGAAAAACGATCCTCTCGCACTTCAACGTTTAAAAGAAGCTGCTGAAAAAGCGAAGATTGAATTGTCTTCTTCTAATGCAACTGAAATTAACCTTCCGTACATCACTGCTGATGCGACTGGTCCTAAACACTTAGTGATCAATGTAACACGTGCAAAATTAGAAGGTTTAGTTGCTGACCTAGTTGCTCGTACAATTGAGCCTTGTCGTATTGCGCTTAAAGATGCAGGTTTATCAACTTCTGATATCTCTGACGTAATCTTGGTTGGTGGTCAGTCTCGTATGCCACTTGTACAACAAAAAGTACAAGAGTTCTTCGGTAAAGAGCCACGTAAAGACGTGAACCCTGACGAAGCTGTGGCAATGGGTGCTGCGATCCAAGGTGCTGTACTTTCAGGTGATAAGAACGACGTTCTATTACTTGACGTAACACCGTTGACACTTGGTATTGAAACAATGGGTGGCGTGTTAACTCCAATCATCGAGAAAAACACAACAATCCCTGCGAAAAAATCACAAGTGTTCTCTACAGCTGCTGATAACCAGCCTGCAGTAGACATTTCGGTTTATCAAGGTGAACGTAAAATGGCTCAACAAAACAAATTGTTGGGTAACTTCCAATTGGGCGATATCCCACCTGCTCCACGTGGTGTGCCGCAAATTGAAGTATCGTTCGACATCAACGCTGATGGTATCTTGAAAGTATCTGCGAAAGACAAGAGCACTGGTAAAGAGCAATCAATTCAAATTAAAGCAAACTCAGGTTTGAGCGATGCTGAAATTGAAGCGATGATCAAAGATGCTGAAGCGAATGCGGAAGAAGACCGTAAGTTTGAAGAATTAGCAAAAGCGCGTAACGAAGCTGATGCATTAGTTTCTTCTGCTCAAAAAGCAGTAAAAGACCTTGGCGAACAAGTAACTGCTGATGAAAAAACTGCGGTTGAAACTGCTGTTTCAGAACTTGAAGCTGCAACAAAAGAAAATGATGTTGACGCGATCAAAGCGAAAACTGAAGCACTTCAAAACATCATCATGCCGATCACTCAACGTGCTTATGAAGCTGCGCAGGGTGCTCAAGGTGGTGCGCAAGGTTTTGATCCAAATGCATTCCAAGGTGATGCTGCTGGTCAACAACAAAAAGCGGACGACGGCGTTGTAGATGCTGAGTTCACTGAAGTGAAAGATGACAAAAAATAATTTGTCTCTTTAAATAAAAGACCGCGCGAAAGCGCGGTTTTTTTATTTACATCTTTGAATTTTTAAATGATTATCAGATATTTGTATCTTGCATTGCAGGCATCATAATTTCTTTCACACAAGATGCTCTAGACGTATTAAGCACAAAATGAACGGCAGCAACTACATCAGACACAGGAATTAAAGATTCGTCTGTTTCTTCTAGGACAGATTCTATTGTTGTATCTAGATCAAAATCAGGTACTAAATATCCAAGATTTAACACCGTAACGCCTATTCGATCCTTTCGTACCAACTCTCTTAAGGCATGGGAAATTCCACGTAATGCAAATTTGGTAGCTGAAAATACTATTTCTTTTCCATTGTGATTGTCTAAACCCCATGTTGAACCAATGAGGATCACTTTGGCATGATCTGATTTCTTTAAATTTTCCAAAATGGATTGTATAGATAAAATACAACTGGTGATATTTGTATTGATGATCGTTTGAATTTCTAATGCTGAGATTGATGAAAAATCATAGTCATGCGTAAAAGCATCTTGCTCCCAAACACCTACATTATAAATAAATACATCTAATGCTTTATCTCCAATTACGTCTTTAATTTTTTTGCATGCTTGGACAGGATAAGCTAAATCAGTTTGAATCCACTCAATCTGGCGTGGTAGTTGTGGGGTTGAGCGTGATATTCCATAGATTAAATCATCATCATTTGGAACTAAAGTAGCTAACGCTTTTCCTAGACCATAACTGATTCCATGAATTAAAAAAGTTTTATTGATTGATGATGGCACTGTCGTTTTTCCAATTTTGTTATTAGATTTCTTATGATCAAATCTCAAGTTAGCTTGAGGTCAAGTTGAATTAAAAACACAAATAAAATAGAAAAATTAAAATGACAGTTTTTATGACGATGACCAAAATAACGCCTATTTTAATAAAAAAGCCCAATCTACATTGGGCTTTTTATCACAAATTACTCATCAAACGAACTTTCTAACTCTTCAAGTTCCATCATCAGTTCAAGCATTTTTTCTTCTGCTTGTGCTAATTTTCCTTTAAGCTCAGTTTGTTCATTCATCAATTTTAAAAGATCATCTTTCCGAGACGCATCATAAAGTGATGCCTCCCCTAAAGCATCCTCAATTTGAACTAAACGTGGTTGAATCTTTGCAATCTCAGCTTCCAATTTTTCGATATTTTTACGAATTGGGCGGCTCATTTCACGGCGACGCGCAGCTTCTTTACGCTGTGCTTCTTTATCTACTTTAGAAACTACAGGCTTATCGATCACTTGAGATTTTACTGGCTCAGGTGCTTGCTGCCCTTGCTTCATCAACTCTGCACGTGCTTGACGTAACCAGTCTGCATAAGCGACCAGATCACCTTCAAACTCACGACATTTACCGTTATGCACTAGGAGTAATTCATCACAGACACTTGCAATTAATTGGCGTTCATGTGAGACCAACACCACTGCCCCTTCAAAGTCTTGTAGTGCCATAGTTAATGCATGACGCATATCCAAGTCTAAATGGTTGGTCGGTTCATCTAAAATTAAAACATTTGGACGCTGCCAGACAATCAAAGCCAATGCTAAACGTGCACGCTCACCCCCAGAGAAGCTTTCACACGGCGTATCCATACGCTCACCAGAAAAGCCAAAACTTCCTAGGAATGCGCGTAAAGTCGCTTCACTAATCTTCTTATCTGCAATACGAGACAACTGCAACATTGGACTCGCATTACCATCTAATGCATCCATTTGATGTTGAGCAAAATAACCAATATTAAGTAGTTCAGATGCTTTTCGTTGACCTTGGATTAAAGGTAAATCACCCACCAAAGATTTAATTAATGTGGACTTACCTGCACCATTCATCCCCAATAAACCAATACGACTGGTTGGCGTGATTTGTAGTTTCACATTGGTCACAATCAGTTTGTCACCATAACCAATATCAGCACTATCCAGTTGCAACAATGGAGAACTCATTTTGGTCGGCTCACGGAAGCTAAAGGTAAAAGGCGTATCGACATGCGCAGCAGAAAGCTCTTGCATTCGTTCAAGCTGTTTAATACGACTTTGTGCCTGTTTCGCTTTGGTTGCCTTAGCTTTAAAACGATCGATATATTTTTGCAGATGTGCACGTAGCTCAAGCTGTTTCTCATAGGCTTGTTGTTGCTGAGCTAAACGTTCACTTCGGGTACGTTCAAAGGTTGAATAGTTACCGGTATAAAGCGTTAGTTCTTGGTTTTCGATATGCAAAATATGGTCGGTAATGGCATCCAAGAAATCACGGTCATGCGAAATCAGTACCAATGTGCCTTCATATGCTTTCAACCAGTCTTCTAACCATAAAATAGCGTCTAAATCTAAATGGTTCGTCGGTTCATCAAGTAAGAGTAAATCTGAACGACTCATCAAAGTACGCGCAAGATTTAAACGCATACGCCATCCACCAGAGAAACTTTTTACGCTAAGTTCTGACTGATGTTCAAAGAAGCCTAGCCCAGCCATCAGTTGTGATGCTTTAGACGGCGCTGAGTAGCCACTAATTTCATCAAAACGACCATATAGATTTGCCAAATCTTGATCAGACAATCCGTCAGGATGCTCAAGTTTGTGTTGGATATTCCAATACTCTTCATCACCGGATAGAACGAAATCAATCGCTTTCATATCCAGCGCTTTAATCTCTTGCGCCATATGCGCCACTGTCCAAACCGATGGTCGTGTCAATGAGCCACCATCTGATTCCATGCCCCCAAGTAAGGCTGAAAACAAAGTCGATTTTCCTGCACCATTGACACCTGTTAAACCAATCTTCCAACCAGGGTGAAGTTGCATAGACGCTTTTTCAAATAAAATGCGACCGCCGCGGCGAATGGTAAGTTGGTCTAACTGAATCATAGATATTCAAACAAATAAGTATTGGATGGCGCATTTTAATGGATTTCACCCAGAACAACCAAAAATTAATCCATCTTTCATCTTCATTTCATTCTTGACATAAAAAAGCCATCACTTAGGATGGCTTTTTAATCATGCAAAACTTAATGATTTAGTCAGTAAAAGTTACTTTAGCAATGGCCTTTTTACCTGCTTGAACAATCACTGTTTTGTTTTCCTTAATTGAGAATGATGCATCTACCACCTCCCAATCAACTTTTACGGCTCCACGTGAAACAGCATCTTTGGCTTGCGCTGCATTTTTAGTTAAACCTGCTGCACGAACAATAGAAGCAATAAACATTTCACCACCGAATTCACCACGTGAAATCGTCACTTCTGGCGTTCCTTCAGGAAGCTCACCTTCTGTGATGATATTCCCTGCACCTTTATGTGCATTCGCAGCAGCTTCGCTTCCATGGAAACGTTCCACTAACTCGAGCGCTAAGATACGTTTAATTTCTTGAGGGTTACGACCTTCGGCCATTTCTTTCAATAAGCCTTCGATCTCTTCCATTGACTTGAAGCTAAGAAGTTCGAAATATCGCTCAATTAAGCTGTCTGGCATTGAAAGTACTTTTTGGTACATCGCACCAGGTGCATCAAATACACCAATGTAGTTACCTAGAGATTTAGACATTTTGTTGACGCCATCTAAACCTTCAAGAATTGGTACAGTGATACACACTTGTGGCTCTTGATTATAACGACCTTGTAAAGTACGCCCCATCAGTAAGTTAAAGGTTTGATCTGTACCACCTAACTCAACATCAGCCTCAAGCGCGATAGAGTCATAGCCTTGCACCAATGGATACAAAAACTCGTGAATCGCAATCGGCTGTTGGTTGTTATAGCGTTTAGTAAAGTCATCACGTTCAAGCATACGTGCAACCGTTTGCTGTGAAGCCAATTGGATCAGATCAGCAGCAGTTTTTTGAGCAAACCATTCTGAGTTAAACACCACCTTAGTTTTATTTGGATCAAGAATTTTAAACACTTGTTCCTGATAGGTTTTCGCGTTTTCTAAGACTTGCTCACGTGACAATGGTGGACGAGTTGCACTTTTACCTGTTGGGTCACCAATCATCGCAGTGTAATCACCAATCAAGAAGAATACTTCATGACCTAAGTCTTGGAACACTTTAAGCTTGTTAATTAATACCGTATGACCTAAGTGTAAGTCTGGTGCTGTAGGATCAAAACCCGCCTTAATTTTCAAAGGACGATTCAATTTTAATTTCTTCAGAAGATCTTCTTCTGAAATAATTTCATGTGTGCCTCGTTGAATGAGGGCAAGTTGTTCTTCAGCAGGCAGGAAATTTGACATCACAAAACCCAAATACATCTGTTGTTCAATTTGTGCGATATACTAACACTTTTTCAGCACAATGCAGGCTTAAGAATAATCATGACCACAATCTACATTGGTGTAATGACTGGCACGAGTATGGACGGCGTCGATTTTGTAGCCGCTTCTTTTGATCCATTACAGATCCATGCAACGCTGACATTAGCCTTTGATCCAGATTTACGTAATGAACTGATGGCACTTACTTTTCCAGACGATAATGAAATTGACCGCATGGGTAAAGCTGATGTCGCTTTAGCACAGATGATCGGTCATGGAATCAATCAACTTATACAAGAAAATAATCTCGATAGAACTCAAATAAAAGCCATTGGATCTCATGGTCAAACGATTCGTCATCGTCCCGAACATGGATTTACCCTGCAAATTGGTGATCCCAACATTATTACTGAAATCACTCAAATTCCTGTGGTATCAGATTTTAGACGCCGTGATATGGCTGCTGGTGGTCAAGGTGCACCTCTAGTGCCAGCATTCCATCAAGCCTTATTTCAGCATCCGACGATACACCGTGTGATCTTAAATCTCGGTGGAATTGCCAATGTCAGTATGTTACCTGCGGGTGATCCTAAAGGCGTATATGGCTTCGATACTGGACCAGCCAATATTTTGATGGATGCTTGGTGTGAACGTTACACGGGTCAGCCTTATGATGAAAATGGCAATTGGGCTGCTTATGGTACGCCTATTCGCGCTTTGCTTGATCGTTTGCAATCACATGACTTTTTCTCCAAAGAACCGCCAAAAAGTACTGGTCGTGAAGACTTTAATTTGGAATGGTTGGATGAACAAATTGCGGATTGGCGTAGCGATGTTGAATACGATGAACTTGAAGATACGCCTGAAAATATTCAAGCAACGCTGATGAAACTCACGACACGTGCCATTAAGAAAGCCATTTATCGCTCCCCTATGGACACAGGTGAAGTTTATGTCTGTGGGGGTGGTGCGTATAACTCACAATTATTAGAACAATTACGTTGGCGTTTACGTAAACACGAGTGGAGTGTTCAAACCACAGCAGATTTGGGATTAGCACCGACTTGGGTGGAGGCGACCGCTTTTGCGTGGTTGGCTATGCGATTTGTAAACCAACTTGCTGGTAATTTACCTGAAGTGACAGGAGCTCAAGGAGATCGAGTTTTAGGAACGATCACTGCGGTTTAAATGAAGAATCGATGTATCCACTATCCTGAGTTGATACATCGATTAACTTAAACAGGTGCAAAATTCAATTTTGAAAGTGCCGAGTTAACAGCAAAGATCCGATGTCTACATTCAGTAAAGCCATTTTCCCTTAAACGCTGAAGATGCATATTTAGATAATCTTCTGCATCTGCTTGGCTTTCAAATAAGTAAATTCCACCTGCTTCTTTGGACGCTTCATTTTCAGTCCAAATTTTCCAAATCAAGCCTTTCTCATTTGCTATTGAATCCGCGAGTGTTTTGAAACTTTCAAACATTTCGTGCCCCCAAGGTCCATCATAGGGAAAATCAATTTGTAGAATAATCGCCATTCAACTTTTCCTTATATACGCGCATCTTTGATTAAGTCATCAATAGCTTGTGTTAATTTTTCCAATGCCACATGACCAGAGCCTATGATTTTGACATTGTCTCCATGACGTATCGCAAAACTTGGGAACCCTTTTATGCCCCAACTTCGATTAAGCTTGAACTCTTCATAGGTCGCTGCTTGGGTCTCAGGTAATACAAACAACGTTGAGAATACGTCAAAATCCAGCTCAAACGTTTCACATATACTTCGATAATATTCAAGCTCGTTCGGATCTTCACCATCCACATAAAATTTATATTGGATTGCTGAAAAAAATGCCAAAAGTTTTTCATCATGATGATCATGGTCTTGCCAAAGTTGTCGAGCAACGTAAACAGCACGTGCTGAAGGCTCGGTATCATAGTTAAAATGTGCTCTTTCTAACAATTTTTCAGTGAAAGGTTGTTTAGTCAGTCTCTGAATATTTTTCCATTCGGTGCGTAAAAAATTCTTGAAAGTATCGGTCCAAGCATCACCTCCACCAGGTCTTAAACCACCGCTAATCACTTGAAAGCCAACACCATGCTGAATTGCATATTCACGCGCTTGTTTAATGATATTTGAACTTCCCCAACACCATGAGCACATTGGGTCACCCACATAAATCAGGCTGAGGTCAGATGCTACATTGACCACTGCATTTTGGCCTTTTTCCAATTCGGCTACTGAACAAGTACCAGTTTCTAAATCACAATTCATTGTCATTGCTATGTCCTCAATTTGCTAAATCAGATCATTTGCTACATCTGATCAATTGACTTAACTTAGCGGTTCTATAATGATGTGAATAGACAATAAAAATGAAAGGTGGTGTTCGATTTTATGAACAGCTTACCCTACTCAATCGATGACCTATATTGGTTCGTACTGATTGCAGATGCTGGAAGTTTATCCGCGGCAGCAAGACGTTATGATATTGCTAAATCCACGTTATCTAATCGACTTTCAAGACTTGAAGAATCCTTAAATATTAGATTATTAAATCGAAATACCAATTCAAGCTCACTAACTGATGCTGGTAAGATTTTCTTAAAAGAAATCTCCCCCCTATTTCATCAAATTGAATCACTGACGAACGATCTCACACAATTAGAAATACAACCCAAAGGTCGAATTCGAATAGCTGCTTCGGGAACTTTTGGAAAAATGGTGGTATTCCCTTTAATCTCTCAATTTTTAATTGAATACCCACACATTGATATTGAAATTGATTTGAATGACAGCAAAGTTGATTTAATTTCTGGAGGATATGACTTAGCCATCAGACTTGGTGATTTAGCAGACTCTACACTCCATGCTCAAAAGGTTGGACAAGTTCGAAGAATTTTATGTGCCAGTCCAACCTATCAAATGCGTTATGGCATTCCTGAACACCCAGAGCAACTGTGTGATCATCATTTTATCTCGCATAACCGCGAGCTGTCCAAAATCAAGCTTTTCAAAAACGGTACGATAAAAAAATTTAAAATTTATACGCATCTGATGGTGACACCATCCGAACATGCGCTTGCTGCTGTAGAAGCACATTTAGGTATTGCCGCCGTTGCTGAAATCCAAGTGGCCCATCAATTACTCAACTCAACGTTAATTCATATTTTACCTGAATGGTCTCTAATCCCTGAAGATGTCCACTTGGTTACTCCGAGCTTAAGCTATCGGACCTTAGCTTTGAGACTTTGCTTAACGTTCTTAAAAAAACAAATCCCAATACAAATACACCGTTTAATCAACCCATAATATTGTCAGACAATGAACGACCTTCTTTCACCTAGAACTGACCCGTTCAGCCCTAGTTCTATCATCCAAATTTGATAAAGATATGTAAAGGAAAGAGGATATTGATTATGGATAAACAACAACGAATCACTGAGTTTCAAAAAGGTAATCTTATTTTTGATGTAATAGATAGCGGTCCAATCGATGGCACTCCAATTGTGCTATTACATGGTTTTCCTGAAACATCAAAAATTTGGCAGCATAGTGCCGAAATACTAAACCAACATGGTTTTCGCACCTATGCGTTAAACCAACGTGGATATAGCTTAAGGGCTCAACCGAAAAAACGCGCAGATTATGCCATTCAACATTTAGCAGATGATGTAAATGTTCTACTCGACTTAATTGGAGAGCCTTCATATATCGTAGGACACGACTGGGGCGCAGTCGTTGCTTGGGAAGTTGCTCTACGTTATCCTAATAAAATTAAACATTTGACCGCGATCTCCGTCCCTCACAAAGCAGCATTTATGCGGGCTTTTTACAGCAGTACACAACTTTTTAAATCCTATTATATGGGACTATTTCAGCTTCCATGGATACCTGAGTTGCTCTTTAATAAAACACCTCAAATTGGCGAGGCTTTATTAAAAAATTCTGGAATGACAGTTGAACAATTAAATGACTTTAAACAAGAAATGATTATAGAAAAACGGCTCAGCCCATCACTCAATTGGTATCGAGGTTTACCTTTTAGCTCTAATAAAACGCTATTCAATAAAGTCAAAGTTCCCACTTTATTTATTTGGGGCAAAGATGACGTTGCAATTGATGCTAAAGGGGTTCAGTTCAATCAAAATTATGTTGAAGGTCCATATACGGAAATTCATTTAGAGGCGAATCATTGGATTCCAGTTCAAAATTATCATGAGCTGACTGATTTAATTCTGAAAGAACAGCAAAAATTATCATAAAAAAAGCCCGCTTAGCGGGCTTTTTTTGCTGCATATTAAATTGAGAATGAAGATCCACAACCACATGTCGTTGTCGCATTAGGATTTTGCACGATAAAGCGAGATCCTTCCAAACCTTCGACATAATCAACAACTGAACCAACGAGATATTGATAACTCAGTGAGTCAACAAGCATCTTCACATCACCATTCACAAATTCAGCATCGTCTTCATTTTGAGATTCAGCAAAATTGAATCCGTAAGAAAAACCAGAGCAACCACCACCTGTCACATATACACGTAACATCAAATCTTGATTTCCTTCGCTCTCACGAAGTTGACGAACTTTATTCGCAGCATTGTCAGTCAGCTCAAGTGCTTGGGCAGTCATGATGGATTCCTCAAAAAATTAAATAGGCTTTGAAATTAAAAGACCATATATCAAGTATAACATACTCAATATATGGTCATAACTCGAACTTTAAAGTTTATTCAGAGTAAATTTATCGGATTTAAATGTAACGTCCTATGAACTTATTTGTAGTTCTCATCCTGCAAGCTACATTCAAAGTTTGTCGGTTCATTCTTACAACGGAACTGCCAAAGTAGTTTCATCATTTGTTTGTTGTAAACTCCTTGTTTAGTAAGTGCAATACGAGATTCACGCATCAATTTTTGATAACCAGGTTTATCTCCAGCTGGAACATTCATCCAATATTTAGCCGGAATATCCGCTTTCATTTTGCCTAAAATTTGATTCGCACGTGGTAATTGTGTTTTCACCCAATCACGCGATTTCTGTCCGAAACCTTCAGGGAATTTATCATGACGAATGATGATATTACCGGTCACTTGAAGAATTGGATAATTCACAATTGCACCTTTCGTTCCTAGCCCTTTATGAAGTTCTAAAGGACGGAATACCGCTGCTGGTGCACCAATAATATCAACTTGGCCATTATTGAATTTACTCCCAAAATTAGTGACCTCAGAACTCACTGCTTGCGCACCAATTTGCTGTACCATAATTTTTTGTGCCTGATCATAATCAAGTACGGCGATCTTTTTACCCGCAGCTTTAGCAACCGTATTAATACTACGATCACGCACCATTAAATAAGCATCGCCAACAGGAATCACTCCTGCAACTTCATAGTTGCCATTTTTCATATGCTTTGCAAAGGTTGGACTTGCTAAACCTTGCATAACTTTGACAGCTAAATTGAGATTAGTAATCGCACCAATGGCATCTAAAGAGCCAGTGAAATTATTAAACTGACGACCGCGCATCCCTGTGATACTGACACCGTCACATTTACCTGCTTTGAAATCTTCAGCAATTACGCCTTCATTTTGTCCGACTTTAAGCTCAATATCAGCTCCCCACTGCTTAGCAGCAAGTTGATAATCTTTCATTAACGCATAGACATCGCCGTTTTTCCCGACGAGATCAAACACGCAGACGACTTGCTTTGCTTGTGAAGCCGTTGCAGCAGTCATTAAACCTGCTGATAATAATAATGTTTTGGTTAAATTCATTTTATTGTTTCCTATTCCTTCTTTCTTATAGTCTCGAATATCCCATATCGAACACCTTAAACTTCAGTGTCAGTGTGTTGAACTAAAATGAGATTACACGATCCAATTGTGTAGATACTGATCCTGAGATGCTGTATGTATATGGTTTTTAGATACAGATCATTTAAATACTACTTATTGTGATTAAAGCATACTTTTTTCTTATAAATGTGCATTGGCGAAAATGACATAAAATGAATAAAAAAAATCCTAGACCAGGTCTAGGATTTTTTCTTTAGAAATCAGAATTATTCACCACCAAGTGAACATTCGAAGTTGGATTTATCGACAGAGCAACGTGCTTTCTTAAGAACAGACATCATCTCTTTGTCATAAATACCTTGTTTAGTGAGATCCATACGACCATCACGAAGTAGTTTTTGATATTTCAGCTTTTCTTCAGCTGAGAATTGCATTTTGTACTTAGCAGGAATTTCACCCTCTAAACGCTTGATCATTGCGTAGCTTTTCGGCAAGTTTTTAACAAACCAATCACGTGATTTTTGACCAAACCCTTCAGGGAATTTTTCAGGCTTCATCACAAAGTTTGCTGTAATGTGTACCACAGGGAAATCAAACATTGCCCCTGTATTGCCTAAACCTTTATAAATTTCAAGAGGCTTATAGGCATATGCTGGTGCACCCACCATATCCACCTGACCATTATTGAACTTCGCAACAAAGTTCGAAACATCAGATCCTACTGCTTGAGCACCGACACGTTGCACCATAATTTTTTGTGCTGGATCATAGCTTAATACTGCGAATTTCTTACCAGCAGCTTTTTCGATTGAATCAATTTTTTTATCACGCACGAAAATATATGCTGCCCCTAGTGGTGCAATACCAGCAACTTCATATTTTTTCCCACCGAGATTTGTGACCATCTTTGCAGCATTACGTTTGTCTAAAGCAAAAGTAATCGCACGTTGTGCAATTGCATTTGAAGGCGCACCACCTAAAGAGTCAATCGAGCCTACAAACTTGTTATATTGACGAGAACGCATCGCTGTTAAGAAAACAGCATCACACTTACCTGCTTTGAAATCATTATCGGCTACAGCCTCATCCTGACGTGGAATCAGATTAATATCTGCCCCCCAACCCTTTGCTGCCAATGCCCATTCCTGAGCCATTTGGAACGATTCACCAGACTTACCGAGTAAATCAAATACACACACATCAACCTTTGCTTGAGCAGTTGAAACCATACCCATGGTTGAAGCCGCCAATAAAGCCAGAGTTGTTTTTTTCATTCTTAGTTCCTTTTAAGCATTTAAATGGATTCTTTTCCATGACAAAAATTTTAATCACTCTCCATTTAAAAAAATAGAGCTATTGCTCTATTTTTTATTATTCAATTATAACTTATTGAATTTTATGATTTTAATTATTTATTAATTTCGTAAATGCTTATTTAATTATCTGTATATTTCACATAATAAATAAAATATGTGACTTCAAGCACATCATTTTATTGAAATTAATTCCAAAAAAATGACTTAAGATTTTAGATTGATACAAAAAAAGCACTCCTAAGAGTAATGCCAGTCAGTTAAGAGATTGACTGGCTTTTTCTTGGGTATTTTTGAGGTTTTCCTTTTACAACCCTTGGATAACTCCTCACTCTTCTCTCAGGTATAACATACCGATTAGATTTCTCCAT
>NZ_VPEE01000042.1:0-17979 GCF_013417345.1 Acinetobacter sp. YH16032
ATATCGATCAATCAACCAGTAAAAATCCACACAAGTTGTTCTTCATAATCTCTTAATGATCTTTCTAACATCTCGTCAATGCTAGAAGCTGGACTCGAAACACTTAACAACTCAGCAACCTGCTTCGCTCGTCTCCGTGTATCTCGTCGGTATGGGGTGCATTCTATAGATTTTTTCTTCCCTTGCAACCCCTTATTTAAACAAAAACTCATGCATGTTTGTTTTTTAAGCAAATTTATGTTTTTTACACTAAAAAATACACAAAAACGATTAATTAAATTAAAAAACCCCAATTAAATTGAGGTTTTTCAGATCAAAAAGCTCTAAATCTTATTCTATGTATTTTTGAGTACTATAATATGAAGTAGGTAATTTTCGAATTGTTTTTATTTTTTGATGACCATCTATTGAATTTAAGTAATTTAAGAATGCTTCTGCATAGTCCAATCCAACTTCTATTCGACGCTCACCTGTAATTTTTTTCAATGTATGATAGTAATCAGCACCATCAGCTAAAAAATTGATGGTTACAATTTTATATAACTGATTTAAATCTAATGGCACAAGCTGGTCAAACCCATTTCTGACTTGAATATTTGTAATACGCTTTCCAATAGGCTGCGTCATATCAACTTGCCAAGTTAATCCAGCCGTATACGGATAACTTCCAGTATTTTTTTGTTCAATCACGCCTGAAATGGCATCTTCAAGCGTATCTTTAATTTCTTGACCAGTCATATTCAATTGAACGAGCGTATTTTTGAAAGGTAAGACTCGGAAGATATCTGCTACAGTGATATTTCCTTTCGCCAAATCAACTCTTACTCCACCTGCATTTTGAAATGAAATATCAGCATTAAAATATTCTTTGCCTTGTTTAAGAAATGCTTCGGCAACCATTTGTTGAATATCACCACCATGGACATCGACATGCGCATTCAAATTACACACATCACCTAAAGATGATCGTGAGCGATCAAATTGAGTTCCCGGCACACGTCTTGAACATAAATTATCAACTGCCTGCCCAACAACTTTGACTGCAAATAATTTTTTAGATTGCTTATAGCGCTCTAAGACACTCAAAATATTTTGATCTTCTTTAATAATAGAAAAAGGAGCTCGTTCTTCTTCGAATTGATGTTCTATATATTTTTTTTCTTGATCACTGACTCTTTCATTATTTTGCTTACGTTTAAAATCATCGCTAATTAACACATGCGGTGTACCCACACAACTTTGAACCGCACCATCTGCATTAAATTTTACGTTAAGTTCACCAACCACATAACTGTATTGCCATGCTTGAGCAACACAAACAGATTCGCCATTTTTATTTTTCAATTGTAATGGGTAGGTAGCGACAGGAGACATACCATACTTTTCTAATATATGAGGTCCAAACAATGTGTGAGAGTCGCCTCCAATTATCACATCCACATCCGTAAGTTCTTGTGCTAATTTTTGATCAAGTTCATAGCCTACATGTGTTTGTAAAATAATTTTTTTAATTCCCTGTTTTTTGAGTTGATTAATCTCATTTTGAGCTACTGTAATTTCATCTCGGAATAATGTGTCTTGATTTGGTTGAGAGGAGTTTTTAGTTTTTGATGCAATGGTGAGCCCCACAACCCCATATTTTTCCCCATCCCGCTCAAGAACAATAGATTTTTGAATCCGATCTGTCTGATATAAAGGTGAACTCACCCCAAATTCAACATTTGCAGAAAGAATCTCTGTTCGCTCTTTACACTGTCCTTCGTCTAAAAAACCAATAAAATCTTTTAAGCCTTGATCTTTTGCATCAAATTCATGATTTCCCAAGGTGAAAGTATCAAAACACACTGTATTCATCATTTCAGCATCAGCTTTTCCATTTGAGAGGTTGTAATACAAATCTCCTGTTATCGCATCACCAGCATGAATTTTCACTACATTCTGATGATTTTCTGCCATTAGATTCATAAATGTTGCTACACGAGAAAATCCACCACGGGAAACGACTAGTTGTTCTTCACCATGACCTAAATCGAAATTAAAGCTAAGCTCTTCACCATCTAAATGGGAGTGATGGTCATTAATATGAAGAATTTTCAACTCTGAGGGTTGTGTAATATTAGGATTAGATTTTTGGTCATCTCCACCACAACTACTTAGCAATAACGATGTCGTTAATAGAAGACCTGTTATTTTTATCTTGTTCTTCATTTGAATACTCCTTTTTTTTAAACCAAGAGTATTCAACGAAGATATGACATTATGATGGTGGATTTATGACACTTTATCGAAATGACTAATTTTATATTTTTCTGCAAATCGCTCAGCTAATGCCGTAATGGTCAAACTCGGATTAACACCAACATTCACAGGAATCGCACTCCCATCAACCACATATAAGCCTTGATAGCCAAAAACCTGATGATTAGAGTCAATCACACCTTTAGAGGAATCCTCAGCCATAACTACACCACCCAATATATGCGCTGTAACAGATAAGTGCCCCATACTTTCCAATATATTATTCTGTGCTTGACCACCACTTACTTCAGCAAATTTTTCTGCAGCTTCATTTGCTAACGGTATAAAAGACGGCGCTCTTTCTCCAACTGAAACCTGCGTTTTCAAAAAACGCCTAAAACCTCTGAGTGCAGTACGTCCATATACAAATCGTATTTGATTGTCTGCCTGTTGCATGACGGTTAATACAGTGACACGTTTATGCCAGTTTTTAGAACGCCATGATCGAGTTGAAACAAAGGGGTGCAGAAAAAAATGCTTTAAAACATGGAGTGCACGTTTTACAGGTTGATCGCCATTGACCAGTGGTCCCATATAAAACTTCATAAACTCATAACTTGCTGGAAATCGATTCTGAGTAATATGTGTTTTGTCATCTGCATGAAAATGACTGGAAATGGTCGTCCCTCTCGTTAAATCTATTGTTTTATCATTATTAGAGATCGCAACAATCGCCTCACTATTGGTTCGAATATGTTCACCTAACTGACCAGAAATATTCGGTAAGGTTTTAAACACATCTCTTGAAGCAAACAAAATTTCAACAGTTCCTATAACACCTGCGGATAGAATGACCTGTTTCGCAGAGTAATCTTGTTTTTCTTTGGAGTTAAATGACTGATATGTATGAATGATATATTTTCCATCAACATGTGAAAGATGAGTTACTTTGGTTTCTGGAATAATCTCAACTCCATTGTTCTCTGCAAGATATAAATAGTTTTTATCCAAACTATTCTTCGCACCCTGCGCACACCCCGTTATACAATTTCCGCACAGATTACAGCCTATTCGTTCGGGACCTTGACCATTCAAAAGTGGATCACTCACCCATTGATGAGGATCACCAAAGTAAATTCCCTGTGGTACAGTGTCAAAACTATCTCCAGAACCCATTTTTTCTGCTGTTTGTTTTAACCACTCATCTTGCTGACCTTTATATGGATTTAAACTTACACCTAGCATGGACTGAGCCATCTGATAGTGCGGTTGTAATTCCCTCTCCCAGTCTTCTGACAAATGACTCCAAGTTGGATCACGATAAAACTTTTGACCTGGTTTTAACAACACAGCAGCATAAACAACACTGCCACCACCAACGGCAACCCCTCGAACCACACCCATATGTTGGAATACGTCTTGTGCAAGAAAACCCTTCATCCCTAACGTCGGTGCCCAATTTAAGTATTTAGAACTCCGACTTGCTCGATGTAAATCATCTTCAGTGAGCCTTCTTCCCTGCTCTAGCACAGCTACTTTTAATCCAAGCTCAGACAATCTTAGCGCAGATACACTTCCACCAAAGCCTGAACCTACAATAATGACATCATATTCAAATTTTGATTTCATACATCACGACTTAGAATAAATGGAAATGAAAAATGCTTTAAAAAAGGAAGATTAATGATAGTCATACACAACATCGTATGTTCATCAAGCTGTCTTAACTCATCAACCACCCAACGCCATGGAATTGGTGCTGTCTTGCCATAATACAAGGCGATCGTTTGTTTTCCATCAATCAAAGACGCCTCTTCTAGACACTCCATTTGAAGCTTTTCACTTCTCTGACCGCGATTGAGTAAAATATTAGTGACTAAATTTTGATTGATGAATTTTTTCCCAAACCATCCCCCCAATCCACTTAAAAATAAACTCGGTGCTGCAGACACTCTTAACCACCAAGGACCAATAAACTGAGCCTTATATTCTCCTTGTCTCATGGCAAGTGGCGCGGATGACAGTTGTTGATAGGTTGCCTTAATCGAGGTCAACGAAGCAGTGATTAAATGCTCCTTACGGATCATGAATTTCTCCCTCAATGATTTTTGTTTTATTCAGCATGTCCTATGCTTCTTTATGAAATATATCAATCGTTTAAATTTTATTCCACTTACATACTTTGCTCGATTGCATAAAAAAAGCCGGATGTGACATACATTCGGCTTTTCAACTCAAATTAATTTCACTTTATTTCTTTAAAAATCCTGATACAAGATTCAACACATTTTGTATATCTGAATTCGCTTCTTGTGGATCGGTCTTATTTGCTTGAGGTGTAAGCGAATCAATAATTTGTGGTAAGACTGAAGAAATCGCACTGTATACATCCTGTTTAGGAACTTGCGCTTCTTGTGCAACTTGCTCTACATCTTGCTGATCAAATAAATTTTGAACCTGTTGCGTGCTGACATTGGCATTTTCGCCAGGACCAGTTGAAACCCAATCATCCACTTGACTCGTCAGACCCTGACCTTTCAGTTGATCAAGTGCACCTTGCAAACCGCCATTTTTTTGAATCCAATTGAGAATTAAAGGAACTACTGCGATTAATAAGGTTTGAGCGTTTAGACCTGATGATTTGCCTACACCACCAGGTTGACTACCCGATAAACCACCAAGTACAGATCCCAAAATCCCTCCCAATCCACCTTGTTGTTGGTTTTGATTGGTCTGATTATTTTGTCCCGTTAAACTCCCGAGTACCGAACCAAGTACACCACCCAATCCCGATTGATTAGATTGTGGATTACCGCCTAAGGCCTGTTTCGCTAAAACTTCAACAATATTACTTAAATTTGTCATCAAGACACCTTTACATTCTTATTTTCATTGATCAGCATATCGTTAAAAACATGGCTTTGTACATTGAAATTGTTGTGTTTTGATAAACTCAAAGTTTGCCATTACCATCGAAACTTATTCCAATTTTCTGGATTAGCCCAAAACTTAGAATTAAACCAATCTGGCACATGCTTATAATTCAAAATATTGAATTGCCATAAGGCGAAATCTTGCTCTGTATTTTTTTGCTCAATGAGCTGCGTGAATCCCAGACTTCTTAATAATTGTTCATCTGCAATATGACTCAACACGACGATTCTTTTTGCCATTAAATCACGCAGTTTTACCAGCATTTGTGATTTATGATGGGTTGATAGTGTATCCATCTGTTCATTATTTAAAATCACAACACCTAGATCATAGCGTTGCTGAAAAGGAAGCATTAAAAATTCAGTTACGTTAAAATGATTCCATTGGATTGTTTGAGCATAGTCTTGGCTGAGATCCTGACCAAGACATACGGCAGTTTGAATTGGCTGTTCTTTAGATAAATCGTCTAGCATTGACGTGATGACATTTTTCTCAGCCATGAGCTGCACCTTATTTGAGTGAGATTAAAGCATGGAATTACAGGGCATTTGTCATAAAATGCACGCTGGTTTAACCAACCTAAGTGTAACTGAACAACAAACACAACAGGCAAATGTTGAATATAAATTTATTTTAGATCGTTCAGAAATCAATCTCCCGTTCAACTTAGGTCAAGAAATTGAAATTGAATGGACCGGCAAAATTTACTGTGTTTCCTGTGGGAATAAAACACCAAAATCATACTCCCAAGGTCACTGCTTTAAATGCATGAAAACGAAAGCAGCCTGTGATATGTGTATTATGAAGCCAGAAACATGCCATTACCATTTAGGGACTTGTCGTGAAGAAAGCTTTGCTCAAGAAGTATGCTTTCAACCCCATATTGTCTATCTTGCCAATTCAAGTGCATTAAAGGTTGGCATTACCCGTTTAGGTCAAATGCCAACACGTTGGCTAGATCAAGGGGCTACCCAAGCTTTACCTATTATGAAAGTGGGCTCTCGTCGGTTATCAGGACAACTTGAAGTCATGTTTGGTACGCAAGTCGCTGATAAAACAGACTGGAGAAAATTGCTGAAAGGTGAAGCGGAAAAGGTAAATTTGTTAGAGATCAGAGATGAATTGCTCACGGAGTTTGAACCTCAAATTGAAACCATTCGAGATGAGTTCAGCATGAGCCTAGATTTCAATGAAAATGTAGAAATTTTAGAAAACGAACTTCCTCGTGAATTCATTTATCCTGTCGATCAATATCCTGAAAAAATTAAATCGCATAACTTAGACAAAACGCCAGTCATACGTGGAAAACTGCACGGTATCAAAGGACAATATCTGATTATGGACACAGGTGTCATCAATATACGCAAATATACGGGTTATGAATTAAAAATTCGTGCTGATTCATAATGCTAAATCAATAAAGCCTCAATATGAGGCTTTTTTTAAAGGATAGATAGAATTGCGTGCACTGGATCTTCATTTTGATCCGACAATAGTTGCTTGTGCATCGTCAACAATTGCATAGATTGTATTTTTGAGTTTTCGATATTCATCAACAACTCAATCTCATGTGCTAAGTTTTCTGGAGTTGCATCATTCTGGATTAACTCCTGAATTACTTTTTTACCTGCAATAATATTAGGTAAAGAATAATAAGGAATTTTCACTAAAAGTTTCGCAATCCAGTAGGTCAAACTATTTAGTTTATAAAAAGTCACCATGGGACGATGCAATAACATCGCCTCAAGTGTTGCAGTACCCGATGCCAACGCCACAATATCACTGGCATCCATGACCATCCGACCTATTTTAGATTCCGCATCAATATTTTCCATTAACTTGATATTATCTCTGAGTCTATCTGGGTAACCTATTAAGATCTGCTCAATTTGTTGTTTACGAGCCTCATTGATGGCTGGAATTAAAAATTGATACTCAGGATATTTTTGATGGACAATCTTCGCTGCATCTAATACAAGCGGCCCTAACTTATCAACTTCACCACGACGACTTCCAGGCAGTAATGCGATATGTTTTTGTGCAGGATTTAAACCAAGCGCCTGCTTTGCATCGAGTATAGGATTTTCCAGCGGTAATTGATTAGCGAGAGGATGTCCAACAAATACCGCTGGCACATTAAATCGATCATAAAAAGTTTTTTCGAATGGGAATAGGCAAAGCACCAAGTCAATTGAGGCTTTGATACCATGAACACGACCTTGACGCCATGCCCAAACCGAAGGACTCACATATTGAACAGTCTTAATTGGCAACGATTTTTGCTTTATTTTCTTTGCTAAGCGCAAGTTAAAATCTGGTGCGTCTATCCCTATAAAAATATCAACAGGTTGTTTAGTCCATTGATCAACCAAGCCATCTCGAACCGCAAAAAGTTTTTTAATATCTTTTAATACTTCAACAATTCCCATCACCGATAGAATATCCATCGCATAATAGCTTTTAAAACCCTCTGCAATCATTTGAGGACCGCCAATTCCTTCAAATTCAGCATTAATTCCCTGCTCTCGAAAACGACGTATTAATTTGGCGCCTAAGGTATCACCTGAAACTTCACCAACCACAATGCCAATTTTAAGTTTTCGATTTTGCAAATGAATATCCTCTTTCATGCTCTACAAGTATCTTAACATAAGCATCTCATAACAGACTGAGTTCTTGAAATATCTTAACTTAGTAATGCTTTATCTTATTTTTGAATAAGTAAATGAATAATCAAGACAACAGCTTATATTCAAAAATCATAAGATATGCCGGTTTTCTGATAAGTAGCACAAACGATGTACGGTTCTATTGAATATATTTTAGCAGGTGTTTTAGTTGGTTTCTGTGTAGGGGTCACTGGCGTGGGTGGTGGCTCACTTATGACCCCTATCTTGATTGGTTTATTTAAAATTGAACCACATATTGCAATTGGTACAGATCTACTTTATGCCGCGATTTCTAAGTTTTGCGGCTCTTTTGTACATGCAAAAAAGCTTAATATTGTTTGGCCCATCGTCATTTGGCTTGCGATCGGAAGTATTCCAGCCTCTTTAGCCACAACTTGGGTTTTAGACAACTATTTGAGTCAATCCACACATTACAAAGCCATTCTCACGATGGTTTTAGGCTTTATGCTGACCATTACTGGTATTTCAATTGTATTCCGTACACAGGTAGAAAAATTCTTCAAAAAATTTTCCAAAGAAGTTACTGAACAGGAAGTTGAATTAACTCGAGAAAAATTAAAGCAGAAGCGTTTATATATAGCTTTAATGGGTATTGTACTGGGTATTTTTGTGACCTTGTCTTCAGTTGGCGCGGGTGCATTCGGCATTATGGCGCTGATCATCATGTTCCCTAATTTACCTATGATTAGAATTATTGGTTCTGATGTTGTCCATGCAGTTTTACTGACGCTCGTGGCAGGTATGGGGCATATGAATTCAGGAAATGTTGATTTCAATTTATTAATGTGGCTTTTAGTCGGATCGATTCCTGCAATCATCGTTGGTACGTTGGTGAGCTCCCATTTACCAGAAAAAATTATTCGCAAGGTACTGGGTATCACCTTATTTGCCATTGGTGTTAACTTCATGCTTAATCCAGTCAAAGCAAAACCTATGACCGCACCTGAGGCAGTTATTGAATCCTCAACTCAAGCCCAGTCTTAATTTAATATCATGTTCAAACTATAACCTCAGTGAAGCTGTATATTTCACTGAGGTGAAATTAAATGATTTATTCAATTTAATAATTTTCAAAAATTAAATCATTCTATACAATACAAGTAGAAACTCTGATTAATACCAAAAAGACAATTTCATTACTTTTTTTTATTAAATCCATTCAACTTTTTGATAACAAATGATCTACTGAATCATGCTATATTCAATAGATTGAACATTTTCTTGTAAAAACGAACCAGTGACGGCAATGAATACTTTACAGTCAAATTCTATCACCCAAAACGACATTGATGACGTGAATGTACAAAGCATTCAGCCTCTTGTTACTCCTGCTGAATTAAAAACAGAATTACCGTTAACTGATAATGCATACCAAACAGTCCTAAAAGGTCGTGAAACTGTACGTAATATCTTAGATGGCAATGACAAACGTTTATTCGTAGTCATTGGACCGTGCTCTATTCACGATCCTGCAGCAGCTCATGATTATGCTGATCGTTTAAAAGTTTTAAGCGAAAAAGTGAAAGACACGCTTTATATCATCATGCGCGTGTATTTCGAGAAGCCTCGTACAACAGTGGGTTGGAAAGGCTTAATTAATGACCCTGACATGAATGACTCTTTCAACATTGAAAAAGGTTTACGTTTAGGTCGTAAATTATTGCTTGAACTCAATGAAAAAGGTTTGCCATGCGCAACTGAAGCGCTTGATCCAAACTCTCCACAGTACTACCAAGACTTAATTTCTTGGTCAGCAATCGGTGCACGTACAACAGAGAGCCAAACACACCGAGAGATGTCTTCAGGTTTATCATCTCCAGTCGGCTTTAAAAATGGTACGGACGGTGGTCTCACTGTTGCGACCAATGCGATGCAATCTGTAAAACATGGCCATAGTTTCCTTGGCTTAAATGACCAAGGTCAAGTTTCGGTCATTCGTACTAAAGGCAACCAATATGCCCATGTCGTGTTGCGTGGTGGTAATGGCAAACCGAATTATGATGCTGGCTCTGTAGCAGAAGCTGAAAATGCATTGGCGAAAGCAAAAGTAAGCAACAAGATCATGATTGATGCGAGTCATGCCAATTCTAATAAAGACCCATACCTTCAGCCATTGGTTCTAAAAAATATCACTGAACAAATTTTAGATGGCAATAAATCGATCGTAGGTATTATGGTTGAAAGTCATTTAAAAGGTGGCCGCCAAGATATTCCTGCAAATCTTTGCGATTTAGAGTATGGTAAGTCTGTTACAGATGGATGCATCGATTGGGAAACAACTGAAAAAGTTTTGTTGGAAATGGATGCAGCTTTGAAAGACGTTCTACCACAACGTTAATCAGATTAAACGCCATCACACGATGGCGTTTTTTTATAAGGTTAAATCATGGATCAACTCGAAAAAGAACTAAGCTCAATCCCCCATTTTCAATTTGTTCATGAGCATTTGTTTAGCTCAGGTCAGCCAAACGAAGAACAACTTAAATCAATTAAAGCCTATGGTATAGATACCATCATTAATCTCGCTTTTAATGATGCTACACCGAACTTAAATCATGAAGATCGCTTAAGTGCTGAAATTGGTCTTAATTACATCCAAGTCCCTATTGATCCAGAATTTCCACATGACGATCAATGTTTATTTGTACTCGATCTGATCGACCATCTCGTTAAAGAGAAAATGGTCTGGATACATTGCACCGAAAATCATCAATGTAGTTCATTAATCTATCTGTACCGACTACATTATATGAATATGGATTTACCTACTGCACATGAGCTACTACACCAAGTATGGGAACCCAACAACACTTGGACTGGGCTAGTGCACGCGGTCGGCTTACAGTTGCAAGGACGTAAAGCCACTCAAGAACTGCAAGCCTCTTTGATGAAAGCGCAAAACTTTGAATGATCAAAATTGCTCATTGATGACTAATTAATACGGTCGCTGTAGACAGAATTCCTTCCTGACGACCAGTAAACCCTAATTTTTCAGTGGTAGTGGCTTTAATACTAATCTGATTGATATCCACATCAAGTACATCTGCAATACTTTGACGCATATCTAAATTATGTTTCGCTAATTTTGGACGCTCACAAGCCACTGTAATATCCGCGTTATTCAGTTGATAACCACGATCCAATATCAACTGATAAACATGCTTTAATAAAACCTTACTGTCCGCGCCTTTGAACTGTTCATCAGTATCTGGAAAGTGCTGTCCAATATCACCGAGCGCTAAAGCACCCAACAATGCATCACAAAGTGCATGTAAAACTACATCTCCATCAGAGTGTGCTTTCAAACCATGTGTATGCGGAATACGAATACCAGCCAATGTGACATAATCGCCTTCCTCAAAAGCATGAACATCAATACCTTGACCTATACGAATAGCTAAGCTCACATTGAACTCCTTTACACAGTTTTTGAAAATGAAATCTTGTATTCTTTGATTCTTGTTCGCTATAGTAGATGCGCAAACATTTGAAAGTATAAGCGATGATGTTGTCAAAAAGCGTATCAAGTTGGATGAAACCTTTAATTTCTATCTTTTTCATTGGATTAAGCAGTGTTTCTGTCGCACAGGCACAACTTATTCAATGTGATAAACCTCAATCAAGTTTTAAAAATTCCATGATTTGTGCTGCTGATTTTTCATCTTTGAGAGATGAATTGAATGAACGCTTTTTAACATCCTACTTAGTTACCGATGCACCAACTCGATTAATTCAAGATACACAACAGCTTTGGCTGAATCGACTGCAGCAGTGTAAAAATAAAAATTGTGTGTCATTACAAATCAATCAACGCATTGATGATTTAAACTTTTACATGTCGATGAATCAAACGCTTACTCAGCATTACATCAAGTTTGAACAAGGTAAAATTGCAGCGCAACCTGTACACCTTAAGATTCATCAATTAAGCAAGGATCGCGTTAAAATTGAAGGTATTGCTTATCGTAGCCCTAACAATCGCCTAGAAACCCAGACCATCCCATTATTGGCTTATACAACCACTCAAAGCAAACACGAAATTATTGATAATGAGCATGATTGTCAGTACAAACTCAAATACCAAAAATCATTACTGATTGTCTCAACTGAGCAAACAGGCTGTGAGCGCTTTAGTGGAATCTATCGACTATATGATTAAACAGAATGTATGCAAGTTCACAGTTAAATTGCGAATGCTAAACACAACACTCCTGTGAGCGCTAACAGAATACCTAAGCTGTTTTTTAGGGTTATTTTTTCTTTAAAAACTAATATACCTGCGATCACACCTAACACTACGACTAGAATATTCATACCAGCGAATACGATTGCAGGTGAATCCTTTAACAACATATGTGCTTTCACATAAAGTGCAATATTGGCAAAATTCAATACACCTAAACTTAGTCCAGCAAGAAAATTTTGCACTGTCCATGATGTTTGACGCAGGGACAAATATCCCATGGAAATAATGAAAGCAAACACAAACATCAAGTTTAAACTGACTGCAAATTTTAACCCTAAACTTGTACTGTATTTTAACAGAACATCTACGAGTGCATAGCCAAGCCAAACTGCGAGCAAATACATTCCTGCTTTTTTTGTTTGCAATGTTGGTTTCGATGTTTTAGAAAAAATGATCAAAACAATTGCACTCAAACCCAATGCAATACCAATCAATTTCAGGGTGCTAAATTTTTCTTGGAAAAGAAAATAGGCTGCCAACAATGAAAGAACAACGGATAATCTTTGCGCGATTTCAGTTCTGATAATTCCAGCTTGATCAAGTGATTTGGAGAGCAGCAAGAATATTGAGGGTAATGCTATCCCCAACAACCCAATAAGCCACCAAGGTGTGGAGGTTAATGATATTTGGTTGAGGTCTGGCTTAAACCAAAAAAAACAGAGTATCGTGGCGATAGCATAATTCCATGCAATCATTTGCATGACATCAAATCCACGAGACTTACTAAACTTCAATAAAATCGATACTAGTACGCTGCACAAAGCTGCTGAAAAAATCAGTTCCATAATTTGCTCTTGTTTTTTTATTCAAGAAAAAGCCCACAATCACTGTGGGCTTTTAAAATTATAAATAATTTTATTAATTATTTATAACGATCTACCATTTTCTCTAAAGAAATAGGGCGAATCTTGTCAGCATGACCTGCTGTACCAAATGCAGTATAACGATCTACACAGATTTGCTTCATTGCTTCAACAGTTTGAGCAAAGAATTTACGTGGATCAAATTCGCTTGGTTTTTCAGCCATCATACGACGCATAGCACCTGTTGAAGCTAAACGTAAGTCAGTGTCGATATTGATTTTACGTACACCGTGTTTAATTGCTTCAACCAACTGCTCAACAGGAACACCATAAGTTTCTTTGATGTCACCACCGTATTGGTTAATAATCGCTAACCATTCTTGTGGAACTGAACTTGAACCATGCATTACAAGATGAGTATTTGGAAGTGCAGCGTGGATCTCTTTAATACGATCGATCGCTAAAATATCACCTGTAGGTGGACGCGTAAATTTATAAGCGCCGTGTGAAGTACCAACTGCAATTGCTAAGGCATCAACGTTAGTATCAGCGACAAATTGAGTCGCCTCTTCAACCGAAGTAAGCAGTTGTGAATGATCTAGAACACCTTCAGCGCCAACACCATCCTCTTCACCAGCCAGACCAGTTTCAAGGCTACCTAGGCAACCAATCTCACCTTCTACAGATACACCACACGCATGTGCCATTTGAACAACACGACGAGTTACATCTACGTTGTAATCATAAGTTGTTGGTGTTTTACCATCTGCACCTAATGAACCATCCATCATTACTGATGAAAAGCCTAATTGGATTGAGCGTTGGCAAACGTCAGGATCAGTACCATGGTCTTGGTGCATCACAACTGGAATGTGTGGCCATTCTTCGATTGCAGCCAAAATAAGATGGCGTAAGAATGGAGCACCAGCATATTTACGAGCACCAGCAGATGCTTGAACAATAACAGGTGAATTTGTTTCATCTGCGGCTAACATAATCGCGCGCATTTGTTCTAAGTTGTTTACGTTAAACGCTGGTACGCCGTAACTATGTTCTGCGGCGTGATCCAAGAGCTGGCGCATTGAAATAAGAGCCATAATTTCCTCCCAGGTAATGCTCCATATTCTAACCTGACCTGTGTTTCAATTCAGCAACAATTGACAGTATTTCATAAAAAATCCCTGCAATTGCAGGGAGATTTTCGATTTAGTACTGATTGATGTACGAAATCACTCCGCCGTTGCTTGATCAGCAGGTGCATTTGCAACTTCTTCAGGAACATCAGTATTATTTTCATCTTGTAATGGCTGATCAATAGCATCGATAGCCGCTTGTTGTTCAGCACTAATATCTGATGCTTCAACAGCAACTTCTGATGTTGATGTTTGATCTGCAGCTGGTGCACTTTCTTGTTTAGAACAAGCCGTCATAGCAAGAGTAGCAGCCAATAGTGCAATTACGCCTAATTGTAATTTCATGATGTTATTCCGCATGATAAATCAGATTATGATCATAATATTTCAAAATTATTTCATTTTCATGACGAAAATTAGTCATAAAAAAAGACCTTCTTAGAAGGTCTTTTTTCTTAAATCCAATTAAGCGCGTTCAAGTAGAACAGCGACTGCTGGTAATGTCTTGCCTTCTACAAATTCAAGGAAAGCACCACCACCCGTTGAGATATAACCAATTTTGTCAGCCACTGCATACTTATCAATCGCAGCTAAAGTATCACCACCACCGGCGATAGAGAAACCTTCAGATTCTGCAATCGCTAAAGATAGCGCTTTCGTGCCCTCACCAAATTGATCAACCTCAAATACGCCTACTGGACCATTCCAAAGAATTGTTTTTGAAGTTTTTAAAATTTCAGCAAATGCTTGAGCTGTTTCAGGACCAACATCAAGAATCATGTCATTGTCAGCAACATCTTCAACTTTTTTCACTACGGCTTTTGCTGCCGCTAATGAGCCAAGGAAGTCATCAAAGTTAATTTCTGATGCGTCAGCAACAACAACATCTGTTGGCAATGGAACCGATACTTTCGCAGCAATTGCTTTAGCTGTATCGATTAAGTCATTTTCACAAAGTGATTTACCAACGTTATAGCCCGCAGCTGCTAAGAATGTATTCGCAATACCGCCACCGACAATGAGCTGATCACAAATATCTGATAACGATGTTAAAACATCCAGTTTAGTCGATACTTTTGAACCCGCTACGATAGCAACCATTGGTTTTTCAGGCGTCTGAAGCGCACGACCGAGTGCGTCTAATTCAGCGGCAAGTAATGGACCTGCTGCTGCAACTTTAGCAAAACGAGCCACACCTTCTGTCGATGCTTCTGCACGATGTGCAGTACCAAATGCATCCATCACAAACACATCACAAAGTGCTGCATATTTTGCTGCTAACTCTGGATTATTTTTCTTTTCGCCTGTGTTAAAGCGACAGTTTTCAAGTAACACAACTTGGCCTGGCGCAACTTCAACACCATCCAAATATTCAGTGAGTAATTTAACTTCTTGACCCAATGCTTCAGTTAAGTAGGCAGCAACAGGTGCAAGTGATTGTTCAGCTTTAGGCTCACCTTCAACTGGACGACCAAGGTGAGAATAAACCATTACTGCTGCGCCTTTTTCAAGAGCGGCTTTAATTGTTGGTAATGCAGCGCGTAAACGTGCATCACTCGTAATCACACCATTTTTAACAGGAACGTTTAAGTCTTCACGGATCAGAACACGTTTACCTGCTAAATCGAGGTCAGTCATACGCTGAAAGTTCATGTATAGCTCACTTTATAGATATCAAAACTGCATAGATTCTAAATGATTATGCTAAAAAAGGTGAGTAAAATTTCAGAAAAGCTGTAGAAATCTTTAGATTTGATTATGATAGATGGAGTCGAACCACAAAGTGTTGCTATGTCTATCCATCCAGATCCAAGTATTAATCGTTTAAATGTTTTCGGCGAACCGCTCGCCAGTTGTTGTTTTGATCCTATTACAGGATATTTCAGAAATGGTTTTTGCCACACTGCACCCTCTGATTTAGGTCAACATACAGTCTGTGCCGAAATGACGTCTGAATTCTTAAGTTTCTCGCAACGAATTGGGAATGATTTGACAACACCACTACCCGAAGTTGGTTTTCCCGGTTTAAAGCCTGGTGATTTCTGGTGTATTTGTGTGACGCGCTGGGTTGAAGCTTATCAGAATGATATGGCACCGAATTTAAAACTTCAGGCTTGTCATCAATCAGTACTTGCTTATGTCCCGATCGACATTTTAATGGAATTCTCAGTGTAATGAATCATCATGTTGCTTCAACGTCAGCAAGAATTATTTTAGCTTCTGGCAGTCAGACACGTAAGGAACTACTTAATCGATTACATATCGATTTTGAACAAATATCACCCGATATCGATGAGACTCCGCGTGGGGAAAGCCATGCCGATGATCTTGCCTATCGACTTGCATATGAAAAAGCAAAATATTTTGCTGAGAAAGATCCAGATGCGATCGTTATTGGTTCTGATCAGGTAGCTTGGCGTGAAGGCGCACCTGATATATTTATTGGAAAACCTATATCTCCTGAAAAAGCAATCAAACAACTTCAAGCAAATTCAGGAAAAATTGTTTATTTCAGTACAGCTTTGAGTGTTCAACACGCTTCATCTGGGTTTGAAGAAACCATTGTTGAACATTATAAGGTCAAATTTAGGCATTTGAATCTGGAAGAAATTCAGCGTTATGTCGCACTTGAACAACCTTTACAATGTGCTGGAAGTTTCAAATGTGAAAGTTTGGGCATCAGCTTATTTGAAGAAATGATCGGTCAGGATCAAACAACTTTAATGGGTATGCCGATGATCCAATTGTGTAAGATTTTACGTGAATTGAAAATTCTAGTGCCTTGATACGTTGCTTATTAATAAATAAGACCGAGTTCAATAACTCGGTTTTTTTGGAATTATTTGTTACTAGCAACTGATGAATGAAATAAATACCCTATTTTTAGCTCAAATAATTACAACTGAGCTAAATTAATTTATCTACATAAAGCTGTGGAAAATTGATCGATAAGCGATCTCAAAACATAGAAATTGTAAAAAAGTCCAAATGATCATATTTGGGTTGTTCATTTCAAGTTAAGAATATGAATTACATGAACAAGTTAAGAAACTTTGTATAACAACCATTATCTTAGTTTAAGTTATCATTGTTAAAGTTTTTTTCAATTTTGGATACTATCTTTAGGGGGAAACATATGCATGATAACTACTGGAATAGATTTCTACATATTGAAAAAAAACTAAAAGAATTTAGTACTCACGTAGATTTTGACATTAGAAACAATGAAACTTTTTCTATAGAAATAATGAATTTGTATCTTACAATTTGTTCAGAAATTGAAGCTATTTTTAAAGCTTGTACATCTAATATTAGTAATTCATTCAACTTTAGAGATTTTCGTGAATACTATAAAGAAGAAACACAACTACAAAGTCTATCTCTCTTAAAATCTGACGTAAAAATTAAATATACATCTTTAAAATTCACTCCATTTGATAAGATAGATAGCGATGAAACAATTTTATGGTGGAATCACCATAATAAAATTAAGCATGATCGTGAGATTAATAGAAATCTCGCGAACTTAAAAAATCTATTAAACTCAGCTAGCGCACTTTTTTTACTTAACTTAGTCTACAGATTTGTAGTTCAAGAAAAAATATACCTTATACCCCCTCCTGAAATTTTCGAAACAAAAGATTTCTTGGTCAGCATTCATTCTTCAGGAGGTGGGCTTCTATATACATCCAAAGCTTGTATAAATAGTTTTGGTGCTGAAAGCCCTTTTGATCATGATTAGTTTAGTTAATATTTGATTCAATAAATCTGCCTCATTTAACATAATGGCTGTTATACGATATGAAATTTGTAAGCCCAAAGTAGAAATGTCCGGTTTCTCCAAAGTAAAAATGTCCGCTTTTAGAATATGCACTTTTGCAATTTTCTTAGCGGACGGTTTGATATGTTGGTGTCTATGTCGGATAAAGAACTTA